>JAHLWJ010000208.1 GCA_019057975.1 Promethearchaeota archaeon
TAAAAGGCATTGATGAAACAAGATCATATTACATCATAGATGTTATTAAAGAAGTATTAGATGACGATTTGGATTTATATGATTTCTATGTTACAAATTTTAATTATTTTAAGGCTAACATTTTTAAAATTTGGTTAAAAGTAGGTTATGAAATTAAAAACGATGGAAGATTAAGATTTTCTAATATTACTAAATGCAAAAGGGCAATATATCATCCTAAAAAAACTGATGAGAATTGGGAAGATATAGAGTTTATAGATATGTAAAAATTGAGGGAAATATTGAAGAAAAAAATCCTTATTTTGCCTGATAAAATTAGCTGACTTATATATATTTTTATATTTTTATTGTTTTTTACTATTCTTAGGAATACACTTCTTGTTTTAAAGAAAATCTCTATTAAAAAACAGCTTTATTCCCAGTTATATAAAATTGCTATATTGAGGTTAATAGATAGAGAGGATAATAAATGAATTAAAAAAATTTAAATAAAGTATAATTGAGATATATTCGAGAGTGAGAGGGTTATAAAAGTTCAAAGATGACTTAAATATACACCTATGGTAACAATAAAAATGTAAGGAATTAAAAAGCCTATTAGACAATTTAAAGTTTTTATTTTTTATTTTTATTCATTAACTTTAAATCTAATCTATAATAATACTATAATAAATATTGATAAGAATAAGTTAATTTAAATTTAAGCACATTGGACATTTGGGACTGTTATAAACAATTTTATGAAATTTCGATTTCCATCTTAAAATTTAATGAATTATCTCGATGTGTTTTTGTAGCAGTTTAAAAAAGTTATACAATTTAAGCAATTTAAACTATTTATGAAAAGGGTACAAAAAAATTTAAGAAGGTAAAAAATATGGAAAAAAGAATACAAATTTTTAATGAAATAATTCCGAATATTGAAATAGAACTTACCTATTTAAAAGAACATTTAAATAAATTGGAGGTATATGAAAAAGAAGAAGGTAAATGGTACATTAAAAGTTATGACTCTAAAGGAAATGAGAAACTGATTTTGAACGAAGAAACAGGCAAATCTGCTCCCGAAGAAATCGTTAGACAATTGTTTTTATATGATTTAATAGATCATTATGGCTATCCACTACAAAGAATAAAAATAGAAGAAAGAGTAACATTTGGAACAGAACAAAAGAAAAGAGCCGATATTGTTATTTATCAGGAAGATAAAATAACTCCTTGGATTCTTGTTGAAGTTAAAGCACCGAATCAGAAATTAAACTTACAGCAACTAAAAAGTTACCTGAACGCGGAAGGTTCACCGATAGGAGTAGGAGTTAATGGCAAAGAAATTGCTATACTTTATAGACCATACCCAAAAGAATTTGAGGACAACCTTCCAGATATCCCTTTTGAAACTGAATATCAAGAAGTAAAAAATGCAGATAATCCTATAGTTGGAGTTACGGATATTATATTGAACAGGAAATGGACACTAAAAGAGTTGGAGGAGGAAAATAAAGAAGGGCATAATTTAAGGGAAAAAATAGAAATATTAGAAGAGTTAGTTTTAGCTAATTCTGGTGTTAATAGTTTTAATGAAATCTTTAAACTAATCTATGCTAAACTTTATGATGAATTCGAGGCTAGAAATAGAGAGAATAGACAACTTAAATTTAGAAAGTATAAAGACTCTAAAACCACTTTCAAAGTAATTTCAGAACTTTTTGAGGATGCTAAAGATGAATGGAAAGGTGTTTTTGAAACTACAGATAAAATAAAACTTACTCCAGATCATTTAAGTATATGTATAGGTGTGTTACAAAATATAAAACTTTTTGGTACAGATTTAAGAATAATTGATGAAGCGTTTGAGTATTTAGTCCCAGAAGTTTCTAAGTCCAAAAAAGGACAATATTTTACTCCGAGAGTTGTTATTGATACCTGTGTTAAAATGTTAAATCCTTCAAGAAGAGAGTATATTATTGACCCTGCTTGTGGAAGTGCTGGTTTTTTGGTCCATGCTATGGGATATGTGTGGAAAAAATATGGGATGCAAGATTATCAAACAAGATATAGTTATGCGAGAAAATATCTTTGGGGCATTGACTTTGAGGAAAAATCAACGAAAATAAGCAGGGCAATAATGCTTATTGCAGGCGATGGAAAGGGGCATATTTTTCAACAAAATTCTTTAGAGTTTCCGAGATGGGGCGGTAGGTTAAAGGTTGAATTAGATGAAGAGATGTTAATAAATGATAATCAAAATAAAGAACTTGGTTTTGATATTTTAATGACAAACCCTCCTTTTGCAGGAGAGATAAGAGAGAATTGGATAAAGGCATTATACTCTATTATTCCAGAAAGTAAATTAAAAAGCAGAGGCTCTGCGATTAGCAGACATATCTTATTTATTGAGCGTGCTTTAAATATGATAAAGACAGGTGGAAGATTATTGATTGTTTTACCTCAAGGAGTTTTCAATAATACTAATGAGGAGTATATCCGAAAATTTATAATGAAGAAGGCGAGAATACTCGCAGTTATTGGATTACATGGAAATTCTTTTAAACCACACACAGGCACAAAAACATCTTTACTTTTTTTAAGAAAATGGAAAAAAGATGAATTAGATGAAGGAGAAAATCCAAAAATAAAAGATTATCCCATCTTTTTCGCTGTTTCAAAGGTACCATTTAAGGATAATTCTGGAGAATATATTTTTGTTGATAAAGCAAAACGCATTTATCAAACAGATTTATTTAATATTACTTATGCATTTATTGAATGGGGTAAAAATCAATTAAAAAATGGGGATAGTACCTTTAACTTTTTAAAAGATTTAAGAAAGGAAAATTAAGGAAATGCCAAGAGGATCAACAAGCATGGATTGGTTTAAGAAGGCAGAGGCTGACTATTTTTCATCATTTATAAAATTATGGCTTTCTTTTAACGCATTGTATAGGAGAGATTACCGAGGAAGAAATTTTGGTAGTAATGATAGAAAGCACATAGAAGCATTAAAAACTGAAGATAATTCATTAAAAAATAGATTTATAAGAATGTATGAGGAAGAATCAGATGAAGCAAATGAGTTTAGGTTATATTTATCAGAGTTGATTAGGAAATACGATGGGGGTTTGTTTGGTGGACGAAAGATAGTAAAAAATGAAAAAGTTAAACCACAAATGCAAAATCAACCATTAGATGATATAAGTTTTAAGAAATTTATCCATCCAAGAAGCATACAGTTGAAAAGGCACCCTTCTAAAACTATATGGTCTAAAATAGGAAAAGTTTATGTAAGGAAATCACCACATGAAATCTGGCCATATTTTATTGAAATAATATATATGATTAGAAATTTACTAATTCATGGTGAAATGGAACCAACCGAAGAAAACCATAATATAATCAGGAATTGTTACCACTTAGTTAACACTCTAATAAAGGACGAGGTTTAAAATGCAAACTAAAATATATCGCGGCAAACATGAAGTAGAATACTCAATTGTAAATTTGGGTAAATTAGAGGGCGCTTTAAGAATTGATGCCGAGTATTATGATCCGTTTTATTTGAGAAATGAAGAATTAATTAAAAATAAGGGCTGGGATTATCTTGGAAACTATCTTATAATTTGTCAGTATGGAATATCTATCGCTATGAATGAAGAGGGCGAGGGATATAAAATGCTAAAAATGGACGATATAATTGGAATTTTAGCAGATGACTCAAAGGCTAAATATGCCCCTATTTCAGAAGATTTATTTGAAAAATATAAATTAAATAGGAGGGATGTATTATTCAATAGAGTAAATTCTGAAGAACTTGTTGGAAGAACTGGAATATATTTATTAGATGGAGATCACACTTTTGCATCATACTTAATAAGAGTTAGAGCGAAACAGGACTATACTAATTCATACATAACAATATTCCTAAATACAAAACACGGAAAAAAAACATTGAGGCGCGTATCAAGAAGGGCGGTTAATCAAGCTAACATTAATGCTGAAGAACTTAAACAACTTAAAATACCGGTGCCTTCTGATACCTTTCAAAAACAAATAGAAAAGCTTGTTTTACAATCTCAGGAAGAAAGAGAAAACGCAGAAAATCTTTACAAAGAGGCAGAGGATACTTTACTTGAAGAACTGAAATTAAAGAACTGGAAACCAAAAATTAAAAAGATTACTCTTGATGGTGTTGAGTCTGAAGAAGAAGAAAATATATCAATTAGAAATTTATCAGAAGCTTTAGAAGTTGACAGATTGGATGCTGAATACTGGGACCCACAATATGATGAACTTGAGAATTTAATTAAGGATAATGAGAATGGATGGGATCATCTGGCGAATCTGATTTATATTTCCAAAGAAAAAATTAAACAAGAAAATGAGGAGATTTACAATTACATAGAATTAGCAGATATAAATTCTAACACGGGTTCAGTTAATCAAACACAAGAAATAAAAGGTTCTGATTTGCCAAGCAGGGCAAGAATGAATATAAGAGAAGGGGATGTTTTAATGTCCTCTGTAGAGGGTTCTATTGATAAAATTGCATTGATAGATTTTGAGAAAACTAATTTGGTGGCATCCACAGGATTTTTTATATTTAGAGAGAATAAACTTAACAAAGAAACAATTTTGGTTTTACTAAATACATTTTCCAAGATATACATAAAACGGCAAGCACAGGGTACTATATTAACAGCGATTCCTTATGATTCTTTAAACAGAGTTGTCTTGCCAATTATTGGCTCAAAAATCCAAACCCAAATCACTCAAAAAATCCAGCAATCATTTGAATCAAGAAGAAAATCAAAAGAGTTATTAAAAATAGCAAAAAGATCAGTTGAGATTTATATTGAAAAAGATGAAGAAGAAGGATTAAAATATATTAATGAAGAACTTCAAAAAATGGAGATAAATTAAGCCACGAAAACCCATAATAAAAAGTCGGTGGCCGGAACGCTTCGTCGCTCCTTGCCCTAGCGGGTCGTATAACAGTGGGTAAAAATATAAAGGAAGTGAACAAATGAAGGAAAAAAGCATTGTTGGAGACCTAATAAATTTTCGTGGGCTAGTTTATAGTCCTACTAATGAGAATGGTGTGATATTCCTATTTGGAAAAGTCATGGAAGATATTAATATGTACATCGAAGAGATTAAGCCAGGTTTTCCCGATTGCATAGGTAGAAGGTTTACAGGTAAAGGATGGGAAAGAGTCTCTATTGAGTTTGAGTACAAAAGTTCCAATTTCCAACAACATGGTCATGATCCAAATGAATGTGATGTCATTGTTTGTTGGGAACATGATTGGTCTGATTGTCCTATAGAAGTTATAGAACTAAGAAATATTATTAAATCTCTACCTAATAAGCCTATAGAACGCCCAGATAAAATTTCAGAGATTGGTAAACTTACGGTTGAAGAACATCTTGAAAATTTTCCAAATAAAGTCAGAAATATATTTGAAGAGTTTGACAGAACGATAAAAGATATTTCTGATGAGATATGGTATAAAGTAGCAGTTAGCCCAAGAGTTACTTATTATTCACCTAAGAGAGTTTTTGTATATTTGCGTTTTCAAAAACAAGGACTTAGGTTAACTATTTTCACAAGAGGAGAGGAGTTAAATGGCGTTCAGAGTTTTGATTATAGGAAAGGTGGTGCCAAATGGGGAAGAATATATTTGAAAAATGATAAAGACATAGAAAAGACTCTTTCAACTATAAAAAAGTCTTATGAACTTATTAAAGAGGCTATAAAAGCCAACGAACCAACAGGTTGGTATGCGGAGTTAGAAGAAGAAACAGAAGAGGAAGGCGATGAAGAGCCCACAACATCAGATAACACAGCATAAAAGGTTCGCAAAATAGCCTTAAAATTTGTGTTTTGAAAGCTTTATTAATTTGTATTTATTTATTATCTTTTGTCAGAAGTACGAAAATAAACATTGCAAATTATAGAATCCATTAATTATTGGAACAAACTGGGATTAGAAATTATATAACACTTTGTCAATATATATGATATTGAAAATAAAAATTTTTATCGAAGCTATTGAGTAAGAATTTAACCAAGTGAAGTAATAATACTATAATATCTTTTCTATACCTTCTATCATATTTTTAATTTCTTCTAAGGACTTCTCAGAAAAAATAATCTTACAATGTGCTTTTTTACCATAGACACCTCTTATTACTAATTCTCCAGCTATCTTATTACCCTTAATTATCGGGTTCCATGCTTCTCCACCCCAAAATTCAGCGACAAAATATACCATCCCAGAAATGCTACCACCCGATTCTATAAGAGTTTCACCACTAAATAAAAGTCCCCGATGACCTAAAACAGGATAAGCCTTGGCACTACCTGAGTTACCTAATTTAGCTATCGGTTCGGGAATACTAATTGGCTTTAATTCAAATTTTTTATAACCAGCAGTTTTTAGATATAGTCTCCATGATTCTAGAAATACTTTTCGTAAACCTCTGTTGGAAATTCCAATATATGCCAAGAAACCGTACTTTCTAGTTGGGTTATCTTCAAATTCACCACTAGGCAACTTAAACCACCATTGATATATTTCAGGATGAATTGGTTTAACGACTAACTTTGGTCTATCTCTAAGATAATTTCTTAAGAGCATAAAACCATTTACTATACTAAGAATTAGTGCAGAAAAATTTAAAATATCTCTTATTACTATCATTTTTCACCTCAAATTCAAGAATTTACTATTTATTTTTTAAGATTTTATATAGAAAGGATTTAAAATAATATAATATAAAAATTTTCTTAATATCAATTTAATTTCTTATAAGTATATTTTGGCTTTCCAGGATTTATCAACAATTTTAATGCTTTAAAAGTTACGTTCGCAATTATATTAACAAACAAATTACTCTGACTAATTAAGTTAAATCTATTTTTATATGTGAATTTAACCAATTTTTTATTTCCTGAAGAATCTCGTTCAAATATTGCATCTGGTAAGCAAATATTAAACACCATTTTTCTATTAACAGTAATTCTAAACTCAGCATGAATAATAGGATTAAAAATATCCTTTATTTCTGAAATAAATTTTTTTTCTAATCCTTTCTTAAATATAACAATCTCATCTCCAGTTGCAAACTTTCTGTAATGAACAATGCAATCACGAATATCTATTAAATAATTAACGGCTGGATCATTAGCAATTTTCTCATATAATGGACAATCTGTAGAGCCCTTTTTATATGCTGTGATTGATTTTGGTGATTTTGATATGGTGTTTTAAATAAAGGAGCTAATATGTTTCTAAGATTATCAAGACTAATGCGCGCTAGATTTACAAGAGCATGAAATTCAAACATTAACTTTTTAATAGATCTGGAAGATGTGCGTATAACATCTACTTTTATTATTGATGTCGGAAGTATTAATTGTTTAGAATACATATCATAAATAACATCTGGTGGTGATATTATATCTAGAACTTGTATTTTTCTATAATATTTAATAATGTTACGACAATGATAAATACAACCCCGGAGATGCCACTCTGCTTGCCTGACTATAAGTTCTATATTAGATAATTTGGTTTTCTCTATAGTCTTATCAAATAATTTTTGTATTATTTTTTCAATTTCATCCAGATCTTTCAAAAAATCATCAAGATTTTTTACAGTCATTTTGCCCTCTACTTAAAAGAAATTTACAATTTATTGTGCTTAGCAAGATTTTAGGGACTGTGTTATATT
>JAHLWJ010000209.1 GCA_019057975.1 Promethearchaeota archaeon
ATGAGGGTATAACATAATTGCTCATAAACATCATTAAATTTCTTAAGCTCAGAAGGACACGATCCAAGAATATAATTGTGACTTAAATCACCTAAGTAACATCCATATTCGCTATGCAGGTCCACAAGTAATGATTCTCCTTCATTCACTTTTTTATTTGTAGCTGGTGTACAACCATTAAAGGTCCAGCTTGCTCGATAACCAGAACCAATCTCTTGACTTCCTGTAAAGGTCCATTCATAATTACTTCCTGCTTTTCTCATTGCTAAAGTTCCAATTCCTGCAATTTCATTTTCAGTAAATATTTTCCCCTCAGGACGTTCATTTAATTCCTTCTTAACTGTTTCTTGTCCAATGTCCGTAATTTCACTTGCTTTACACAATAGGGCAATTTCTTCAGGTTCCTTAATGAACTGGATTCTTTCTGTTTTATCATTAAAATCTACGAGTTCACATTCAGGAAACATTTTCTTGAGAAATTCTGCTTCAGTATATGAAAGCATTTGACCTGTAACGCATATATCTAATCCAGTTTCAACACCTATCCTTGGTGGTCTTCCTTTAGGATTATATAATCCCGCTTTTTTTGCTGTCTTTTGAAGTTTCTTCTCTATATAGAAACCTTTAAGAGGACCCCATCCACTTACTTTTTTTAAATATCCCTCTGCTTTTATTCGTTCTATATCTAATAACACAGTAAATAATTCGGGTTCTCCCATTCCTTCTTTTGGGAGAAAAACATAACTTTTCCATGGAACAAAACATCCTGTCAGATAAGTTATTGATTTAACACGAGTAAGTACGCAAAAATCTAGATTCAATTCTTCCATAGCTGTCTGGTATTTTCTTCTATGACCATCCCAATCAATTTTAATTTCGCTCATTTGAATTTTCCTATAGTGTTTAATTGTTTATATAATTTAGATAAAGACTTATTTAAAATTAAACAATGGAATATTGATTTAATATTTAATTAAAATAAGAAAGAAGTTAACATAATTCTTATTTATTTGTAGAAATCAGCTTTCGACTCCGTAATATTTCTGGATTCTGTTATCTGTTTAGCTATGCTTTCATATCTTTCTGTCATTTCTTTGGGTAATGTTGACTTTATTTTTGATAAGGCAAATTCGAAATGCTTATTTTCTATTTTCTCTAAAGAATCCATTTTTTCTCTTATTGCTTGCATACCTGCTTCACGGCATACATTTTCTAGATCCGCACCACTATACCCTACGGTATTTTGTGCGATTTCTTTTAATGATACATTCTCAGCTAAAGGCATCTTTTTTGTATGGACTTCCAAGATCTTCATTCTTGCTTCAAAGTCTGGTTCCTTTACATATATTAAGCGGTCAAATCTACCAGGTCTTAAAAAGGCGGGATCAACAATATCAGGGCGATTAGTACTTGCTATAGTCACAATTCCCTTTCTATTTTCGATTCCATCCATTTCAACTAAAATTTGATTAACTATTGATGCAAACGTATGAGTACTTTCATAGGCCCCTCTTCCTGCTGAAATTGCATCAATTTCATCAAAATAGATTATTGAAGGGGCAGCTTGTCGTGCTTTTCGAAATATTTCTCGAACAGCTTTTTCACTTTCTCCAACCCATTTGGAAAAAATTTCAGGACCTTTAATCGCAATGAAGTTTGATTTGCTCTCATTAGCGATTGCTTTTGCTAGAAGAGTTTTTCCACAACCTGGTGGTCCAAATAGAAGGATACCGTTTAAAGGGCGTATCCCTGCTTTTTCAAATAGTTTAGGGTATTTTAAAGGCCATTCTACCGCCTCTTTTAATTCCTGCTTAATTTCCTCTAACCCACCTATATCTTCCCAAGAAGCATCAGGAATTTCAACCATAACTTCTCTCATAGCAGACGGTTCAATCATATTAGTTGCTTTGACGAAGTCATCGTCCTGAATCTTTAATTCTTGAATTATTTCGCTAGGAATAGGCTCATCCAAATTTATTTTAGGTAAAATCCTTCTTAATGAGAACATTGCTGCTTCTCTACAAACTGCCATAATGTCTGCTCCCACAAATCCATGAGTTATCTCAGAATATTCATCTAGATTCACATCTTCTTCAAGAGGCATCCCTCTTGTGTGAATTTGGAAAACCTCTTTTCTTCCTTTAACGTTAGGAACACCAAATTCGATCTCTCTATCAAATCGTCCGGGTCTTCGTAAAGCTTCATCTAGAGAGTTTATTCTATTTGTGGCACCTATACATATTATTTCGCCTCTGCCACGTAAACCATCCATTAAAGATAATAATTGAGAAACTACACGTCTTTCAACTTCACCTGAAGTATCCATTCTTTTTGGGGCAATTGAATCAATTTCATCAATAAATATTATGGAAGGAGCGTTTTCCTCAGCCTCTCTAAATATTTCACGAAGTCTTCCCTCACTTGCTCCATAAAATTTACTCATAATTTCGGGTCCATTTATAATAATAAAATTTGCATTTGATTCTTGAGATACAGCTTTAGCCATTAATGTCTTTCCTGTTCCCGAAGGTCCGTAGAATAGAACTCCCTTTGGGGGATCAATGTTTAAGCGGTGGAATAATTCGGGATGCTTTATAGGCAATTCGACCATCTCTCGTATTCTTTGAATTTCATCAGTTAATCCTCCAACATCGTCATAAGTAACAACTCCACCCGAAACATTCAAAACTGCAACTCTTTTATTTACTTTTATTATAGTATCGCGAGTTATTTTTACAACTTTATCTGATGGATTCAAATTTTCAACAATGAGCCTTAATGTTCCTAAAGTTGCCCTTTTTTTTCCACCTAGTTGAAACATTTTCATGAGATCAGACATAGGATTGTCTTGATCTTGTCTTTGAACAAAAGTCCCTAAAACATCAACTATATCACCAATTACTACTGGTTTATCAATTAATTTACTCTTAATTGCATCTGCTTGTCTTTTTAAATCGATATTTGGTCTTGTAGGAGTTAATACTAGTTCAATTGCTGGATATACTTCTGCTATTTTCAATGAAACATACTCGCCAATAGTTGCTCCTGCGTTAAGTCTCTGAAGACCATCTAATCTTATAATTCCTTTTCCTCTATCAGGAGCACTCGAAACGGCAATACCAGTAGTTTTTTTCTTTCCCCTAATCTCAATGATATCACCTGTATTAAGCCCTAGATCAAACATTACATCTTGATCAATATAACATAAAGAACGACCACTTCGACTTTTTTCTAACCTTTCAATTCTTAATTTGGTTGTTTCTTTAATCTTTCCTTCTTGTGTCATTTTCTTAGCAATAAATTATTCAATTAAAATTTCAAAACACAAGTAATTAAAGTATTTATGCTTTATTTTCTTTTTCTTTAATTTTTATAATATTGGGTTACAAGAGCTTCTCAGAAATTATAATATTTAACCTTTTTTCTAAGTATTCTTTGAAAGTATTAGCAATTTCAGACTCTTTTAAAGATTTATTTTTATAGAGCTTTACAAATAATTTCCTTGTCTTTATAATGTTTTTTTTCATAGATATGAACTCGGAATTTTGTAAAAGTTTTCCTACATAGATTCTAGTTATTTTATCTAAATTTTGATTATCCAAATTAAAAAATTCTTTCACTCTATCTTCTTTTTCTAATATTTCTTTTGATGTATTTACTTTATTTTTTATTTTTTCCACAAGATCTTCAATTTCTTTATTTAAATCTTGTATTCGAGAGATATCATATATTGCTTCGGGGTAATCCCAACTATACTTACCAAAATTATCAAATTTCCTATAAATTTTTTTAATAATTTTATTTGGAATTGGTTTTCCTCTCAATTTATTCCATTTTAAACAAATTTTAAAAGGAGTAGAGATATTTATTATAAAGAAGTGAATTTTAATGTCATCAGCAAGTTTCTTTAGATCATGCCTCATACTAGTGTAATAATTTAAATCATCACTAATAACGATACTACCATTTTGTAATTCCTTTCTTATTTCTGCTAAATTTTTTTCCCTTACATCAGGCTCAAATTTATAATCAAATTTGTTAGGTGTTATCGATTGTCGTATTATATCAGGATCAACAATTTTAACCTTATGGTTATTGAATTTCTTTTCAATATTCTTTTTTAATATAATAGCAAAAGTAGTTTTGCCTGATGCTGGTAACCCTGCTAAACAGACTATAAAGTTTTTGTTTACCACCATTAATCTCAATTAAGTTTTAAGTATAGATACTATTTATTAACTCTCTCTTTTGTTTTCTTGAAAATGTTTTTATTTCTAATTCTCTTCTCATCGCTTCTTTTCTGGTGGTAAAAGTTTCAAAATATTTTAATTCAATATGCTTTTTTCCCCGACAAAATTTTGCGCCCTTCCCGCTTCGATGTTCATTCCATCTTCTATAGAGATTATTTGTATATCCTGTATAAAATCTCTTTTTTCCATTCTTCGCGATTGTTTCTAATATATAAACAAAAAAAACGGTCAAATAATCTTCACTAAGTGACAAATCACCATTGTTTTATTTATTTTTTTAGTTATTCTCTGTATAATTAATCTTATTTTTACAGATTACCATTACGTACAGATATAACAATATTTTAATTGATTGATTAGACCAAGAACACCTAAATTTTTATTAGTAAATGTTATTATTTTATTAATAAGGTTATTTTTTCTGGTAGTATACCCAGACATATACTAAAAAAAATTATAAAGCAATCCAAAATGCCAACGGGTATCTTTTTAATAAAATGGGATGAGATTATAGGAGGAACTGTTTATATGAGATACCCAGAAGATTTAGAAATTCCAGACCCAATTGTTCAACAAATAACTATATCACATAATTTTACGGAATCGCATATAATTACAGAAGAAAGAGATTGGAACTCGGTTTCTTATTACAATGAAAATAAAGAAATGATTATAGTTTTAGTTTTAAGACCATCGTCACTTGATGATGGGAACGACTATATAGATTTTCTCGAGGATTTTAATAAAGAATTAGATAAGGACTTTAAAGAAGATATGCTAAAAATCCGGTTAGAAGCAATGTTCAGCTCTAGTTTAGAAGTTTTTCAAACTACAGATGAAGTTCTTTTTAAATTAAGCAATGAAGTAGCTTTACTGAGGACTAAAGAATACGATATAGAGGAACGATTTAAGAAAGTACAAAACTCGGATCACTTAAATGTGAAAAGTAAAATTTTATTTCTATTAGCCATAAACGATGGGCTTAGCCTCGAAGAAATTAAAAATTCAGTTAAAACCAGCACAAAATGGCTAAAAAGCGTACTCGAAACACTTGTGAAAAATAAAGTTGTTGGGTATGACTCTAATCAGGATGTCTACTTTATAAACATATGAAGGAATCACGAATTATCATTAAAGTAAGTGGAATTGTGCAAGGAGTATTCTTTCGCTATACGACTCGTAAAGTTGCTCGAAAATTAAATTTGTCTGGATATGTCAAAAATATGCCTAATGGCAGTGTTTTTATAGAAGCTGAAGGTCCTGAGGATAAATTAAAAGAACTCTTAAAATTCGCAAAAGTTGGACCTAAAAATGCTCGAGTAGATCAAGTAGAACACGAATTTGCACCCCCTAACTACCAGTTTAAGGGTTTTGACTATACTTTTTAAAAAGTAAAATTACCGTTCATTATTATACTATTTTGATGATTTCTTTGATATTATCTAAATATTACTTCTCTTCAATAATCAGATTTTTGATTTATTATTTATGTCGGCTTATTTAAAAAGAACCAAATCTCTTAAAGAATTCCAATCATTACGTAATAATACAGTCAAATTTCAAGCTCCTCTGATTTTTAGGATGTTCGGTGCTCTGAACAAAGTAAATATGAGGAAAGAAAATAGATATATCCTATGTAATTTTCTTGATCAACACAGTGATATTCTAAAAATTGAAGACATTTATGAAGCTAACAATGAAATAAGTTTAAATCAATTACTTCTTTTCGCTCTTATTAAAGCTAAGGAGTTTAGTTTGTTGAATGTATTATATGATGAGTATTTAAACTCAATTAATGCTATTAACAGTAAAAAACCCATTTAATCGAATAAGCTCCTCTTCTTATAGAAATTAAAAATAAATTAGAAAATGCTTGAACTTGAGTATATGTTTTGATAAAAGGATATAAATATTAAAAATATATAAAAATTAAATGAAAGTAATGTCTTGATACTCAGAGTTTCCTATATCTTTTTTTGCGACTCCTA
The DNA here is from genome assembly GCA_019057975.1 of Promethearchaeota archaeon. The sequence continues at coordinate 6,239 of JAHLWJ010000209.1, forward strand.
ATTCTCTAACTTGTTGATTTAATTTTAAAACAGCATCTCTAACGATTTCCTTTCGTTTAGCTCCTGTACACACTATACGCCCTGTGCTGAAAATTAGAAAAACTGTCTTAGGTTCTTGCATACGATAGATTAATCCTGGAAATACCTCTGGTTCATACATCGCATACTCCATCACGATGGCTGCCATGTTTAAATCAATATTCGTGTGCAAGTCTCCAGAAGCTACAATATTTTGAATGGTGATTTCTGGATTAGATACTTTTATTCCTGCCTTTCTAATATTCTTAACAACCTTATCAACAACTCTATCTGCTTCTGATGCTTGTCTTAATCCTGTGACAACCATTTTTCCGGTTGAAAAGATTAGTATTGTTGCTCGAGGTTTTTCAATCCGCATTACAAGACCAGGAAAACGTTCTGGATTATATTCAACATCAGCATGACGTCTTGCTATTTGATTAAGATCTATTTTTTCGGTTATCTCCACTACTACTGTTGCTACTACATTTTCTATCTTGTAATCCAAGTCAGTCTCATAATCGTATTCTCCTTTTTCCCCTTCCTTTAATTCATCTTCTTCTTCAATTTCTTTATCTTTTTCTCCAAATTCTTTATCTTCTTCTGACATAATAATAATCTTAATGTGATAATTAGGATTTAAAAATTGAGAACTAAAAACATATTCTATTTTACATGGTTCTTATGTTATTTGTATTTAAATAAATCTTCCTTTATAAAGGTGGTAGATTTGTAGAAGTTATAAGCTTAAATCACTAAATTTTGATAGTAACTAAATCAATATTTAATTTTTTTTTTAAAAATTAATGAAGAAAAGAAAAAGTATCAAATAGCTATTTATTACTCATTTTATCTAAAATTCGTTTTGTTAATTTGATAAAAGCTTCTTCAACATTCTTACCAGTTTTAGCGGATGTTAAAATTATATCCATATTATTATTCTTAGCATATTGACTCGCTTCTTTATCTGTTATTTTTATCTGATTTTCTAAATCAGATTTGTTACCTATTAATAGTAAAGGTTGTTCTCCTCTCGTATTTTTAAAACTATCAATCCACTCATTTAGTTTATCAAAAGAATTTCTATCTGTCAAATCAAAAATTACTAAACCCCCATTAGCGCCTTCTAAATATAGTTTTCTTAGAGATTTAAAAGATTCTTGACCCCCAAGATCCCAGATTTGGGCAGAAACCCCACCATTTATATTTATATCTTTTTTTAGAAGATTAACACCAAGAGTTGCTTTATAATTTTCTCTGAATTTATTCTCTATAAAGCGATAGACCAATGAGGTTTTACCTACATTCTTTTCGCCCAAAAGTGTTATCTTTATAACCCACTTAGGTTCTTTGTGCATTACAATTCACGTAATTTCGAAAATTAATAATTTTTTTTATATTCACAATATAGTTTATACTTATTAATAATTTTCTTATTCAATTCCAAGAATAAATTATTATTA
>JAHLWJ010000210.1 GCA_019057975.1 Promethearchaeota archaeon
TAGGAGATACTTATAGATGGAAAGGGGAAAATGTCTCAACAGAAGAAATGGAAATCATAATTAATACCTTTGATCAGATTGAATATTCATGCGCTTACGGTGTTTTAATACCTGGCACTGAAGGTCGTGCGGGAATGATTTCTTTTATTAAGAAGGGGGATGAAAAATTCAATTTTAATAAATTTTCAGAGTTTGTTAATGATAAAATACCTGCTTATGCTATTCCGATTTTCTTGCGCATTAAAAAAGAATTTGTAACCACTGCAACGGATAAAATACAGAAGGTAACATTAAAACAAGAAGGATATAATGTAAATGAAATTGAAGATCCGATCTATATACTACTCCCAAGGTCTTCAAAGTATGTCCCATTAACAAAAGAAATCTATGAGGGAATAATGGCTGGAAAGTATAGGTATTAAACTTTCTCCATATATGCTTTTATTAGGTTATAATCTCTTATAGATATAAATAAATTTTTTAGCAGAATTTAAATTATAGATCTAAATCTAAGTTAATTACTTAAATTTTAAAATTGAGATTGATTTCAATAATTAGTTTCTTATTTTAAAGTGATGATAATGACAAATGATAAAAAAATTAAGGGTGGCGATGTTTTAGTTAAATGCCTTTTAGAAGAAAATGTCAAGTATATATTTGGGATAGTAGGTGGCCAACTTTTAACGATATATGATGCTGTTTACAGATGGGGTCGTGAAAAAGGAATTGATACCGTTATGTTCCGGCATGAACAAGCTGCAGCACACGCAGCCGATGCGTGGGCTAGAGTCACTAATACGCCCGGAGTATGCATGGGAACAGTTGGTCCTGGTGCAACTCACTTACTTCCAGGTGTAGCGGCTGCGTGGAGTGATAATATTCCAGTTATTACAATAGTAGCGCAAATGCATAGTAGAGATATTGATAGATTCATGTATCAGTCAGGATTAGATCAAATAACAATGTACAAACCTATAACCAAATACCAAAAAGGTGTCCACAAGATAGAAGAAATTCCTGATGCTGTCCGCAAATCTTTTCGAGAAGCTACTGGGGGACGTCCTAGACCCGTTTTATTAGAATTGCAAGAAGATGCATTAATTGCAGAAATTGATGAAGATAAGATCTCAATTCTTACCAAAAATCAATATCGGGCAATTGGAAAGCCTGCAGTTGATAATCAATTAATTAAGGATTCACTCAACCTACTGTTAAACGCAAAGAACCCTCTTATTATCTCAGGTGGAGGAGTTGCTCGAGCCGAAGCATGGAATGAGTTACAAGAATTTGCAGAATACCTTCAAATCCCTGTAATAACTACTATAAGTGGTATTGGTACCCTCTCAAATCAATCAAAGTGCCATTTAGGTTTATCATTAATGAGAAATACGTCAATGGGAAGTGAAGCTGATGTGGTTTTAAGTCTTGGTAATAAATTTTCTTTTATATTAGGACACGGTGCAGAGCCATTATGGAAGGATTCCCAAACATTGATACAAGTTGATATTGATCCTAGCATGATTGGACGAAACAAACCTGTTACCTTAGGAATAGTGGGTGATTGCAAATCATTCTTAACTCAAATTCTTGAGGAAGTAAAGCATTCGAAGAGAATTGAGAAAAGAGAATGGTTAGAAAAACTCATTAAGTCCAAAAACCAAAATGATACAAATAGGAAGAAAACGGCTTCCAATGACAGTATACCAATCACCCCAGAAAGAATGGTAAAAGAAGTTTTGGAGTTTATTGATGAAGATGCAATATTAATAATAGATGGTGGCAACATTGCAGGTAGTGCTCTTAGACAAATTAATTTATACAAGGACAGGAAGCCATTATCGACACTTCAATCAACAGGTATGGGACACTTAGGAACTTCAGTGCCATGGGGTATAGGCGCTAAGTTGGCAAAACCAGAAAAACAAGTAGTATCGATTTCAGGGGATGGTAGTTTCATGATAAATATACAAGATTTAGAAACGGCAGTACGTTTAGGCTTTAATGATTTGATCTTTGTCGTAGCTAATAATAGTGCGTGGGGTATGATTAAGACAGGCCAACAATTTGGGTATCAACAGCGCTATATAGATGTAGATCTCCCAGACTTTGATTTTGGTAAATGCGCTGAGGCATTTGGATGTTATGGTGAATCTGTATCTGATCCCAACGAAATTAAAAATGCTCTTGAACGTGCTAAAAACTCAAACAAACCAGCAGTTATTGATGTAAAAACTAAATAATTATTTTGAAGATTATTGTCTTCTATTTCATGCGCTTATAGTGTTTTAATACCCGGTACTGAAGGACGTGCTGGGATGATTTCTTTTATTAAAAAAGGGGATGATAGATTTAATTTTGATAAGTTTTCAGAGTTTGTCAATGATAAAATACCAGCTAATGCAATTCCTATTTTCTTACGCATTAAAAAAGAATTTGCAGCCACGGCAATAGATAAAATTCAGAAAGTAAAATTATAACAAGAAGTATATAATATTTATGAGATAGAGGCCCCTATATATGTGTTACTCCCTGATTCTTCTAAATACGTCCCGTTAATAAAAGAAATCTATGAAGGGATAATAGCCGGAAAATATAAGTATTAATTTCTCCTAAGATTTCTATTTTTATGGGACGATTCTTCAATCAATAGTATAAAAAAGAGTCACACATTTTTCATTTAATTCTTCTTTATTAAGCGTTAAATTTTTTTTATGGTTTTCTAAAAGCTTCTTCTTCAACTTTACCAGTAAAATAATCAGTTTCTTCTATGATATCTACTCCAGTTGGGGGATTGACACACCAAATATAATGTCCTTCTTCAATTTTTATTTTATGAGGTAATTCAATTTCACATTCGGGTGTACGTGCATCTGAAACACAACGTGGATTAAAAGTACATCCTGATGGAGGATCAATAGGACTCGGAACTTCGCCATCTATAACATATTTAACATCTTGATCAAAAGGATCAATTTCAGAGTGACTACTTAGGAGTGCTTGAGTATAAGGATGACTCGGATTTGCAAAGATTTGATCAGTTTCTCCAACCTCAACAAACTTACCGAGATACATTACAGCAACTCTATCCGCAATATGATTCACAACAGATAAATTATGTGTTATAAACAAGAAACCATAACCATATTGCTCCTGTAATTCTATAAGGAGGTTTAAGATTTGTGCTTGAACAGACACATCAAGAGCGGATGTCGGCTCATCAAGAACGATTAATTCCGGATTACAAGCAAGTGCTCTTGCTATAATAATTCTTTGCTTTTGCCCTCCTGAAAACTCGTGAGGATAACGATCCATGTGTTCTCGTTTTAATGAAACCTGCTTTAACAATCTCAAAACATGTCTTCTGATTTGCATTTTATTGGTAATACCAAGTAAATTCTTAAGCGGTTCTGCTATAATATTAGTAACCTTTAATCGGGGATTTAAAGAGGCATCAGGATCTTGGAAAACCATTTGAATTTTTTGCCTTAAATAACTTGTTAATTCGGTCGGGACCGATTCCTCATGATATAATATTTCTCCATCTTCTTTTTCTATTAATCCTAAAATTGTGTTTGCGATAGTCGTTTTCCCACATCCACTTTCTCCGACTAATCCTAATGTTTCACCTGTTTTAATTTCAAACGTTACACCATCAACCGCTTTTATATCTCCAACCTTCCTTTTAAGCATCCCCTTAAGTAGAGGATAATATACTTTAAGGTCTGTAACTTTTAACAAAGACTTATCTTTTTCTAAAATATGGTGTTCTCTGAGTTCCTGAATTGGTATTGTTGTATAAGCGATTCTTCTAGCTACAACTATAGTTATAATTGAAATTATCAAAATTATTATAAACGTTTGAAGAAAATTATCAAAAAAACTTACCTGTTGAGAAAGAAACGCTGCTATTATATAGAGAAGCCCTGGTATTACACTGACAATAACGACTACATTTCTTAACTTTACTAATTGAAGTTTATCTCCCCAATTTGATATAAATAATAATAGACCGAAAGTAAATAGAAACATTATCAAAAAAACAAATTTTGCACCAGTCAATTTATCATCACCTTCAACAAGAAAAATATCTACAATATCAAAAAGAAAATTTATAAAAATAGAAGTAATGAATAAAGAGATTTGAGCCAATCCTACAATTTCTAAAGATCTTAACCACTCAATTTTATAAATTCTTATCAGGATAACAAAACCAATAATAGTATTGATAAATATTATAAGAAGGACGGTGAAAAGATTTTGACCTATCAATGAATTTAGTCCTGAAATAATAGATAAACATGCACCAATTAATAGGAAAACTATCATCAAAATGGTTTTTAATGGAAGTATTTCTGGAGCATAAATAAAAATTCCTACAACCCAAATTATAAAAAATATTCCTACACCAATTAAAATTCCATCAATGGATAAATAGATACCAAATAATCCCACAACCATGCTTATAACAAACCAAGTTGTATTTATAAGTAATGCTGAAAAAAATGGTTTATCCCATCTCTTCAAGTTGATATGCCATTTTATATATAACAATCCCACTAAGAATAGTAATACTAAAGTAAAACTGATCGTAATTAACTCAAAAATAAAGAAGATGATTTGGATAATAATTACAAAAGTTAAAGATTCGAGGTATTCTTTATTGTAGTAAGTTGCTACTACAAACGAGCTAATAATTATCTCTAGTGCTATTCTGAGGGGAACAAATATTATAATATTACCAAATAAATAGAGAAAAAAGAATTTGAAAGGAATATCTATAATAAGCCATAACAAGCTCACCCTAAATGCAGTACTGCGTGATTCATCCCATCTTTTCTCTTTTGCATACCCTTGTATAAAGTAGATTCCAAATAGAAAAATTATTAATCCCAAAATAAATTCAGTTTGCAACTCTCCTAATGTTACATTTGCTGGCATATTTTTTCCTCTTTGTTCTGATTATTTGGTTTTTTTTGTTATATTTTAAGTACAAGCTTGATGTCCATTCTTGATTTTTAATTTTCAGATATTTAGTTCTCTACTTTTTTTAATGAGATCTCTGCGAGTTCCTTATACTGGGGATCGTAAAGATGACATGCGACAAAATAATCTGGTTCAACCTCTAGGCTTTTTGGTGCTTTTGAATCACAAGGCTCGAAGCAGTAATCGCATCGAGGATGAAATCTGCATCCAGAAGGTGGATAAATCAGGTTTGGTACTGTCCCTTTTATAACTTCAAGACGACGTCTCTTCTTTCCAACAACAGGAACAGAACCGATAAGGCCTCGAGTGTAAGGATGATATGGCCTTATAAATAGTTTTTTGATATCCCCATTTTCGACTATGAACCCACTGTACATTACCGCAACGCGATCACACATTTTAGAAATGATTCCTAGATCATGTGTAATAAACAACATTGTAGTATTAGTTTTAGTCTTAAGTTCTTTCATTAACGTTAGAATCTGGTTTTGAATAGTTACATCCAATGCTGTTGTAGGTTCATCCGCGATTAAAAGTTTTGGTTTGCATGCAAGACCCATAGCGATCTGAACCCTTTGTCGCATTCCTCCACTCAATTCATGGGGGTATCGATCAAAGATTACTTCGGGGTAGGGGATATTTAAATCCCGTAAAAGCTGCTCACTCCACTCTCGTGCAACAGCAAAAATGCTTTTATCCTGTTTAGACGCTGCTATGAGTAATTCATTTTCCAGATGCAAGAGATAAACTTCATTGATTTGAGCCCCAATTTTAAAAACGGGATTAAGAGAATTAAGAGGGTCTTGAAAAATCATCGTGATATCTTTTCCACGATATTCCAATATTTCAGCTTCCGATTTTTGTAATAAATCTTCTCCCTCAAATATGATTTTACCCTTTTCTATTTTTCCTGGAGGACGTACTACTTGTAGAATAGATAATGCTGTAACAGATTTACCACAACCAGTTTCTCCTACAAGACCAAGGGTTTCTCCCTCAATAATATTGAAAGAAACACCTTCTACAGCTTTTACTACACCCTCTTCAGTATAGAAGTAAGTCGTTAAATCTTGAACATCCAAAATAACATTATTCCCAACACTGGGTATTTCTTCACTTTCCTTTTTCTCATGTTGTTCAATTGCTTTCTGAAGTTTTACCTCACTCATTTCAAGAGCTTTAGGCTTAAAATACTTCTTTAAAGTATAAGAGTAAACGGTGGCATATAAAACATTAACAACTATAATTAAAAAACGAATATCTTGATTGTATAAAGTAATACCGAAAAATTTCCGTAAATATAGCTCAACAATAACGAGCTGAATAGACCAAATTCCAAATGATATAAGCCCACCAGTATACATAGCTTGTTTAAGCACACTGCTTGGAATCCGTGTCTCAGTTGGACGAGTATTATTAACTATATAGGTTATAATAATAGCAAAACCGATTACAAAAATAGCCCACACAAAACCAAGATTAAAATCATCAGGATTATTCATAGGAATTTTGAGGAGCGGAATTGAAAAAAAGATAATTCCAACGATCCAAGCGAGGATACTAAATTTTGTATATAATCCTCTAAATTGTTTAGTCTGAATAACGTTTTCATCATCGTCCAATTTGTATTTCGCTAAGGTCCTCAAAAAACTGGCGAGTATGGGTAGAACGAAGGTTAATAATAAGGCAATAGCTAATGATAAATTTCCACCACTAGCCATAACTCGTCTAAACTCAATATTTGGACTAGAAAATGCAATTATAAAAAAGATGATTTCAACGACCCAAGCTAGTAATATAAGGTTAGCTGATAAAATTGTAAATCGTTCACTCTGGATAATATTTTCATCAACATCATGTGATTTGAATTTCTCAATTTTCTTCAGGAAAAAGGCGTGTAAAGGTAGATATATTGACGTCATTATAGCAAATAAAAATGCATCTGTAGTCAAGTAGCCAAATAAATAGATTTCATCCAAAAAATAAAAATGGCTAAAATATTCGAGAATAAGTCTAATGCTAAGTATTATTCCAAAAATTGTTAGGGAGCTTACAGCGGAACTAATCCTATGAATCAATTTAGAGATCCTACCTTCCTTTTGGAGATTATTATTTAGAATAGCAGCACTTAAATATAAAACTATTACTGCTACCAAAGCTTCAATTAATGACATTCCAAAATTTAGCTCTTGAAAAACTAATAATAATATTTTTATCAACCTTTTTTTTATTTGTGAAATCGTGGATCTAAAGCATCCCTAAATCCATCTCCTAGTAACATAAACCCTGCAGCTGTAATTCCTATAAAGATACCTGGCGATATTGATGCCCATATGCCAGTGAGTAAGCGAAGTCTACCCCAATCAATATCAATTCCCCAAGTCGCAGCTGTAGGGTCTCCTAAACCAAGAAAAGCAAGCCCCGCTAAACCTAAAACTGTACCCGCAGCACCCCAAAAGATACTTATTATTATAGGAGATATCGCGTTTGGTACAACATGTTTAAACATGATTTTGAATTTAAGAGCGCCACCTGTTTTTGCTGCCCGTACAAAAACCATTTCTTTTACTAACAAAACCATTGATCTCATAAACCTTATGTTACCTGGAATACCGAGTATCCCAAAAATTAAAAGGATAGTCATTAAATCTCGACC
>JAHLWJ010000023.1 GCA_019057975.1 Promethearchaeota archaeon
ATTGATTGAAAATCTTTCTTAAATTCAAAAAAAAAAATGGTGATAAATTGTGCTTAATTTTGCTTTACATTTTGAGAAAAGGTGCAAATAAACTTCAAAGTACAGAAATCCCTAGCCAACGACCCAATCAAAAGGATTTAAATAGTAACCAAAACATTGATGAGATAAAATTCTGTTTTGATTGTGGAACCAAATTAGACACACAAAATATTGTATATTGTCCAGCATGTGGTCAAAAAATTCAATAAAAGCGGTGAAATAATTAAATTGACATCTAAAAGAGGAAATTGGAGAAATTTTAAAATACAATCTCATCATACTTTAGACGTTTATAATAATTTGGCTAAATCTTATGATAAAAAAAACCAAATGATGGAGTTTGTGTTATCCAAGGCAAGATCAATTTTTTCAGTTATTAAGGGGGATGTATTAGAAGTCGGTGCTGGAACTGGAATTAATCTAAAACATTATAATCCAGAAGCGAAAATTATAGCTTTAGACTGGAGTAATGAGATGGTATCACAAGCATACTTTAAAGTTAAAAAATATAATTTGGATAATATTAAAGAAATCATTGTAGGAGACATCCAAAAATTAAGCGATTATTTTGATCCTGAATCTTTTGATTATGTAACATCAAGTTGTGTTTTTTGTTCTGTTCCCAATCCTATCTCAGGTCTTAAAGAGGTTTCTAAAGTTTTGAAACCTTCCGGTAAATTAATTCAGATTGAACATGGATTATCAACAATTAAACCCATCAATATGTGGCTAGAATTTTTTGATCCATATGCTTCTAAGAGATTAGGCTTCCATCTTAATAGAAACCATATCAGAAACCTTGAAAATTCTGGATTTGAAGTAACTTATCAACATAATATTGATCCAACAGGAATTTTCCGTTTATTAATTTCAAAAAAGTCTCTTAAGTATGAAATTTGAGGTGACATAAAGGTAATTGTATATATATTAATTAATGGTTATTTTGAATTTTTAAAAAATAACAAATCTATTAAATTTTTTACAAATTTCAAGAAAAATAATATTAAATTATTTCAAAATATAAGCAAAAGGTATAATTATTAAATTTGGTAATAAGAAATAGGAAAACAAGGTAATAAAATATGGCAGAAACTAAAGAAAATATAAATTTGAAATTATCAGGAATGACTTGCGCAAACTGTGCGTTGAAAATCGAGAATAAACTTAGCAGTCTTGAAGGAGTTAAGAACGCTGTAGTTAATTTTGCAAATGAAGAAGCCACACTGGAGTATGATCCAAACACAACAAATTATGATATTATGCAGGCTGCGGTGAAGGATCTTGGTTATCGCGCATCTTTAGCTAGGGTTGAATTAAAAGTAATTGATGAGATATCAGAAGAGAATTTTGAAAGTCTAATTAATGAAATCCTAAACATTAAAGGAATTCATGATGTTAGAGGTAATTTTAAAGCTTCAAAATTATTCATTGGATTCAATGAATTGGCACTAGACGAAATTGGAGTATATTCTAAAGTTAAGAAATTGGGTTACAATATTGAGAAATCAGCCGGAACAATGGATTTAGAAATTGTGAAACATAAGAAAGAAATGAGATATCGACTTCGAATTATGTTAATTTCTTTAGTCTTTTCATTAATAATTACTCCCATAAGTTGGTTTGTTATGGATTCATTTGAGAGAAATGTACTTCTTTTCTTCCTTGCGCTAGCAAACTACGGGATTTCCGGATCATTTTTCTTAATCGGGGCATATAAATCATTAAAAAATAAGTCTACAAATATGGATGTATTAGTTGCTTTAGGTACAATGACTGCGTTAATTTACTCTATTTTAACAACTTTCTTAATATCAGGGAAAACGTTCTATGAAGCCATGAGCTTGATAATAACTTTTCTTTTAATTGGAAAGTACCTTGAGCATAAAACTAAAGGACAAGCCTCAGAAGCAGTCAAAAAACTAATTGGCTTGCAACCGAAAATTGCTACTATTATAAAAGATGGAGAAGAAATAGAGATTCCTATCGAAGAAATTGAAGTCGGGGATGTGCTAGTAGTGAGACCTGGTGAAAAAATTCCGGTCGATGGGAAAGTAGTAGAAGGAAAAACAAAGGTAGATGAATCAATGATTACAGGAGAAAGTAACTATGTTAAAAAGGAAATAGATAGTGTGGTAATCGGAGCCACAATGAACCAAACCGGCCTAATTCATATGGTAACTGAGAAAATTGGAAAAGAAACTTTGTTATTTCAAATAATAGATTTTGTTAAACAAGCTCAAAGTAGAAAAGCAGCAAAACAACAGCTAGCTGATAAAATTAGCAATTATTTCGTTCCCGGAGTTATCGTAATTGCCATCAGTGCCTTTCTTTATTGGTATTTTATTGGAACTCAAATTTATCCCGCACTTCAAGCTACACAACTGGAGACGTCATTACAAATATTTACATCAATCGTAGTTATTGCTTGCCCTTGTGCGTTAGGATTGGCTATTCCTACCGCGGTTATGGTTGGTACGGGTAAAGGGGCAGAAAGCGGTTTATTAATTAAGGGTGGTGATTCGTTAGAATCTATTAATACGATTAACACGATTGTATTTGACAAGACAGGTACTTTGACAGTTGGTAAACCTAAGGTTTCAGCAATCTTTTCAGAGAAAACCTTAACTGGGTCAGGTTATGATGATAATGATGTTTTACTTTATGCTGGAAGCGCAGAGATGGGTTCAGAACATCCAATTGGAAGAGCCATTATAGAAGAAGCAAACCAAAGGGCTATAGGCCTAGAACCCTTGACTGAGTTCGATGCTGTTCCAGGGAAAGGAATTAAAACCAATATAAAAGAAAAGGGTGTATTGATCGGAAATGAAAAATTGATGATTGACAACAAAATCTCAACTGAAGATTATAAGGCTAAATTTGAGGAATTTCAGCAACAGGGAATAACGGTTGTCTTAATAAGTATTGATAAAAAAGTACGGGGAATTATTGGCATCTCAGACAAGATGAAGGATCAAGCACCTTATGCCCTAGAAAAGTTAAGAGAAATGGGAATTGAAAATTACATGATTACAGGGGATAATATGCAGACCGCATTAACTATTGGACGACAACTTAAATTCGACGAGTCGCACATTTTAGCAGAGGTTTTACCAAATGATAAGGCTTTAAATATCCAGAAACTCCAACAATCTGGGGAGAATAGGATTGTAGGGATGGTCGGCGATGGCATAAATGATGCTCCCGCTTTAGCTCAAGCAGATGTAGGAATTGCTATAGGTTCTGGAACTGATGTCGCAATCGAAACAGCAGATATTGTTCTCATGAGAGGAGATGTTAGAAATGTCGTCTCAGCAATTAACTTATCTAAAAAAACTTACAGAAAGATGATAACTAATCTATTCTGGGCATTTATCTATAATATAATTGGAATTCCAATAGCTGCTGGAGTGTTTTACGGGTTAACTGGGTTTTTCTTACCGCCATTCTTAGCAGCGGTTTTCATGGCAGCAAGTTCGATTTCTGTAATAACCAATGCTTTATTCCTAAAGCGATTTGAACCAAAAACTGAACAACAACTTGAAGAGGAAAGGTTATTATTAGAAGAAAAAGTAACAGACCCTATATGTGGAATGGAAATTATTCCAAGTCATTCAATTGAATATAATTACAAAGGTGAAAAATATTATTTCTGCAGCTCAACGTGTGAAAAAGAATTTAAACTTGATCCAGAGAAATATAAAGACTTTGAACATATTGATCCTAGATTGATGCATAAACAAGTATCTGAGGAAAACCTTGTAGAGGATCCTGTCTGTGGAATGAAAGGAAAACCTGAAGATTGGATTGAACATGAGCATAAAGGGGAAAAATATTACTTTTGCAATCAGTCATGCCTTGTCGAATTTAAAAGTAGTCCCGAAAAATATATAAAAAGTAATAAAGAAGAGATTAAAGAACAAAAAGAAGAAAAAATTAATGATAAAAAGGAGGAAGAAAAAATGGGGAAATTGAAATGTTCTGAATGTGGAGCAACTCAAGATCTTCCAATGCATTGCGGAAAACCGATGCATAAGGAGGATAATCAGTTAGTCTGCTGGATGGGTGCTAGTTGTGGGGCTCAATCAATTCCAGAGCATCACGGAAAACCTATGGAAGTTGTAGAATAATAAGAAATAAAGGTGAGAATATGGGCAGGTTAAAACTAAAATGTTGTAAATGTGGCAATATAATGGAAACACTTCCCAGCAGCAGTCAAGATATCATTATTGATGAGGAGAGTGGCGATATGTTATATTGGAATGGAAAAAAATGTGGCTATAGACCTGCCGATTGCCTTGTATGTGAAAAATGTCAAGAAAAAGATTATTAAAAAATAAGATTTTTTTTGATCCCAATTTTATAATTCATAAATAATAATCTTTAATGCATACTTAATCTATTAAATTCTAATAACAATAAATAGAAGTTAATAATTATGAGATATTATTCAAATATTTTGAAATTGATTGGAAGAACACCCTTAGTTCGAATTGATAAGAGTAATCCAAATCCTAAAGTATTATTGTTAGCTAAATTAGAAAAATTTAATCCAGCAGGGTCTGTAAAAGATAGAATCGCCATCTCAATGATAGAAGAAGCAGAGAACCAAGGACTATTAAAACCAGGAAAAATTGTTATAGAACCAAGTAGTGGAAACACAGGTATCGGCTTAGCGTTAGTATGCGCTATAAAGGAGTATCCCTTGGAAATTATAATGCCCGAAACGATGTCTATTGAACGCCGTAAAATTATGACTGCATATGGAGCAAAAATTACCTTAACCCCTGGAGATGACGGAATGAATGGGGCGCAAGATTACGTTAAAGAAACTGTTGAAAAAAATCCAGATAAATACTTCTTTCCAAACCAATTTGCTAATAAAAATAATCCTTTAGCACACTATAGATATACTGCAGAAGAAATAATTGAGGATACTGATGGTGAAATTGACATTTTTGTTGCTGGTCTTGGAACTTCGGGTACATTAATGGGAATATCAAAAAGATTGAAAGAACATAATCTAGATATTAAAATAATAGCTGTAGAACCTGAATCTGGAGCACCAATTCAAGGTCTGAAAAGTCTAAAAACTTCTTATATTCCAGACATTTATGAAGAATCGAGAATAGACCAAAAAGTATATGTTTCTTTGGAAGATGCTGCACATGCTTCTCGGATGTTAGCATTACAAGAAGGAATTTTTACAGGTATCAGTTCAGGAGCAGCTTTGCATGTTGCGTTAGAAACGGTAAAAAAAATGGAGTCTGGTACTTTAGTAGTATTACTACCTGACAGCGGAGAGAAATATATTTCTAATCCTATATATGCTCCAGAAAAATGTTTAGAATGCACCAAAAGGTGCAAAATCAAGACTCTATGGGATGATAAATATATAGCATCTATATCAAAATGGTGGGAAACTAAACCTGAATAAACTTTCTCCCCATAATACTCTATATTCCACTCTTTTTGATTCTCAATGAGAGAAATATAATCAATCCTATTAAGCATTTTTATTTAGACTTGTTTCGTTTCAAAAAATTTAGCAATTGCTTCTAAACTTTTTCGCAATTTAGTCATATCCGGTATTTTTTCTATTTGTTCTGAAAATAACGGATAATAATTGTGCAAAATGCTTAGTAATTTAATCCAGGATTTCTGAGTTTCTGTTTTATCAGGAATTTGTTTTTTTAATTGGAACAAAATTCTTTTTTCTTTCTTTGCTTTAAGATTTCTGAGGAACATTTTAGTAACTGAAATTCGAAATTTGGCATATTCATCCGGTCTGAAATTAACTAATGTATAATTTAAATTATCATCAGCAAAAGGCAGAATTCTGATTCTTTTATCTTCAGGCTCATCTGGGTTATCAACTAAAGAGATTTCAATATTACTTTTTTCAAAATCTTCTAAAATAGGATATAATTCTCCAGGTGTTATTCTTGTAGCTAATTCAATTTCATTCGAAATTTCAGATATGGGGATATAAAAATCAGGAATTTTTCCTGGATTTTCTAACCTGTATGTATATTCTTTTTTAATTATTTGGATAATTTGGTTTTTCAAATTCTCTGTAAGCTGCTCAGAAGTAAAGGATATTTCTGCTGTTTTAAGTTTTTCTTTATGTATCTCTCTATCTTTTTGCTTTTTGCTAAAATCAGATGTAAGTGATGATATAAAGCTATTTGTGGTCTTTTCAGCTTCAGCATTCATGTTTAACCTGCTGGTTTTTCTATCTTTCTCCAAAGCTGTCTCTAAAAGCCTCTCACTTAGATATTTTCTTGCTTTTTGCTTAGCAACACCTTTTTTCTCAAAACGTTCAGTAACAGATACGAAGTCAATCATTTTAGTTGGTTTCCCTAAATCCTGTTTTTCTTCCTTAATTAAAATATCAATATCCTTTCTTGCCAATTGTTCAAGAAGAACATAAACATTTCCCTTTGATAATTGAGTAGCCTTAATTAATTCCCGCTCAATAATTGCGATTGGGTAAGCTTCACCCCTCCTTATATATTCACTTCTAATAATTTTATAAATTCTTTCTATACTTTTTTCTTCTTCACTCACCGTCTCTTTTTGTAATCTCATGAACATAGATGTTTCATGAGGTTTTAAATAATAAATTAATATAGTACTCCCTAAGAAAAAAATCATTAGAACTGAAATTATGTATTTATCAGCCATTAATACAATACCAATATCGGTTAGCGTTTGGTTATTAACTTGACTTGCTAGTGAGAAACGAGTTAAAGTTTGAGCAGATACGCAAGCTAAACACAGCAGAATTAAACCATCCTTTTTAAAGAAAAATATACGCCACCCTATTGTTTTCCCAGTTTTTCTGATAATTCGAAATAAGAAATACATAGATATTACAAATTCGAGTATATATATGTATGATGCTGGTGAACCTGTTGCCCCAATCGTTGCCTTGAAAGCTGTAACAGTATCATCTTGAAGAAGCATATATATACTAATTTGTAAAATTTGAAAGAAAAAAATAAACAATACTATTAAAGAGAACGTGAAGTTATCAAATGTACCAGCTCTTTTAGTTTCAGCTCGTCTTCTGGTAAGCACAAATTCAAAAATAATAAAGACTAGTGTCATTACTAAACTGAAATAAATCAAGGGCATGATTACACGCATTTCTAAATTATAAACTTTAACTGCACTTGTAGGATCAACTTTTCCAAAAAAATCTAAAGATAACCACACTAAAAAACTCCGATATAATAATGAAATTATAACAAGTACAACTAAAATAAAAAATGGGATAATTATTGCAAAAAAATATCTTGGAATTGAATATTTCTTAATGAATCTTGCTTCTATTTTTGTTGAAAATTTCCTTGAATACATATAAAAGCGACTACTCAACAGAAGTAGCCAAATCATTGATAAAGTTAATAAATATGTCATAAGATTAAGATTAAGATCTGTTAAAATATATAAAAATAACAGATACAATACTGCAACTAGACTACAATATAATATCAATTGCTTAATTGCAGTTTTTTCTTCAAAAATAAAGATTCTTACTTTATCTATACTAAATAGAAAAGACAACACCAGAAAAAATGCAACAATTGTATTTGAAAAAACGAAAGGATTTCCAAGCATTAATAAATTAATCCAAGTACTTCCTGGAATGTTAATAGCAGTAATTAACAGTAGTGAATATACCAAAAATATCCCATATAGACCATAAAATTTTCGCTGGAAAGAATATGACTTTGGTTCCTGACCATCTACATAGACTTCTTGATGAATTATCTTATCAGAATAAAATGCTGATAATTGACTTTTTACATTTGACGTGAACCTTGTCAATTTAATATTCTGTTTTGAGGTGAAGCCCTTAACTTTTTGTTTAGCCCCAATTTTATCAGGTTTTGACTTTTTTGAAGAATCCGATTGCTTATTAGACATTATTAAAATAAAAAATTATAGGTATATATTATAAAAATGTTATTTAAGAGAACTTTTAAAATTTCATAAAAAAATATCACATATCGGTTGTTTGTCTTTAAAGCCATTCATAAAAGCTCCAACATCCTTTTTTACTTAAGCATTTATAGTAAGATTTCTAAAATTAATTAGATCTGTTAAGAAATTGCATTAACAATAATTTTTAATAAGAAGAGTAAATTACATATTAATATATCATATTCAATTTTTTTTTAAGAATGAAAAAGACTCAAGTAGAAAATAGAGAAAGTCTGATAAATTTCGTAAAGAAGGGAATTGAGCTACTTTGCGAGAAAAATATTTCAAGTGTTATAATATTATCTTCTTATAAGATCAACTCTGTTCTCCGGGATAACTATGGTGTAGATATCAAAGTTGATAGAATAGGCAGGATTTTAGGTCGGATTGCTAAATTAAATCAATTAAAAAGATTAAATACGAATATTCCAAAATATAAATTACATATTTCAAAAGTCTCGACTTTAAAATTCTTCTAATAATAAATTTAAGTTATATTTCGGAAATCCGTAATTGTTTTTTGGAGTTTTTCAAATAAAATTTTTATTTCTGAATAACTTTCTTTGATTGGTTTTAATTCTAAATCTACTTCTTCAAATTTGGCATCAATTTGTGTTTTAAATGGAGCCGTAATTTTTTCTATGTGTTCGCTTATATTTTTTGTAAGGCTTTTTATTTCAGCACCCTTATCTGAAGCTAGGTTATTTAATTCCATTATCAGACTTGACATTTGAGAGTTTAAATTTGAAGTTCTTTCTAATGTATTTAACACATTCTGAATTTTTTCTTCCAATGGAGTAATTACACTTTTAATGTGATCATCAATTTTTATTTTTGATTCTTCGATTGTTCCATTTAATATATTTGAAATTTCATTTTTTAATTCTCTTTGACCATCGACACGTCTATCAATATATTCAGCAATATTCTTCTTAAAAAGTCCAGAAATTTCTTCAAACGTGCTATTAAAGAATTTCTGTACCTCTCTTAGACCATCTGAAACAGAATTTTTTAATTGGTTTAAGGATCTACTAATATGATCCATCCCTTTTAGAGCTCCTTGAGTCACCTCATCAATCCATGTATTAACCTGAGTTTCATAAGTCCCTCCAATTGCTTCACTTAATTTAGCCAGTCCATTACTAAAACCAGATATTACCTGATCGACCTGTCCTGAATAATCTTTAACACTTTCTTCTATCAAATCTTCAGCTGAAAGAGGTATTTCTTGAAGTTCCCTTAAAGGTTGTTCCTTTAATTCTTTAATTATGACTGGAGATAATCTTTGTGAGTCTTCTACAAATTTTTGGACCCATTTAAAGAAATTTAGGTTTGCAGGTATCTCAATTTCATATGAAACTTCAATGTAATCATTTGATTTTTTATGTTCTTTTAATGTATAAATTTTAAAGCCAAACTCTTTCTCATTACCCATGAGTGTATGATCAAAAATTACAACAAATCCTTGAGGATTTTTCTCTGTTTGGAAAAATTTATGGTTTTGAATTGTAATTTCAGTAAAATCTAGGCCCCATCCAGGTCGGGAAATATACCATCCTACTACATTCATATCCTTTTCTTGGTATTGTTTATCTAATTCAACAAATAATTCAATATCTTCTTTAGTAAAACCCGTTGATACATGAATTCCGTGTTGTATTGGAATAACATTAATTAAATTGATCACTTTATTTATTTCATCTATCTCACCAATACAAACACCCATTACCTCAACACTTTCATCTAATGCTTCATTCCCAAATCTTAACACATGAGTTATCATTCGAATCAATGCATCTGCTTTAATTTTAACTTTAAATACACCAGTTTCGTGTTTATTATCTATCGATGACAACTTTCCTTACTCGCCCCCTTTTTCTAGCTTTTTTATTTTGTCTAATAACTCTTGATTTTCAGACCTAAGATCCTTTACTGTCTTTTGTAAATCCTTATTTTCAGTTTGTAATGTTTTTAATTTATTTTTGATTGGATTCTTAGAACTTTCTAATAATATAATACCTGCCTTTAAATCAGATAAATAATTTTTTGTCTCTTTATTTAGATTATTAAGATTACCCTTAATCCTACTTATCTTTTTATTAAAAGATGTCAATAAATCTTCTTGTACTGTATTTAAATTGCTTTGGATTAAAGTATCTACAGACTTATATCTTTCTGTATATTTTTTAATGGCATTGCTTCCTCTTTCTAGATTTTCAATATTATTTGAGAAATTTTTATTAAACTCCGTTAGGCTATTAGATATCCTTGTATTTTCTTCTAAAAGCTGATTAAACGCCTTATCTTTAAATGATATATCAATTTGATTTTTATAGGCCTCTTTCGAATTGTTAACTAACTCTTTGATGTTCTCCTTTTCATTATCTAATTCTTCAAGTTTATCATCAACATAGAAATCTATATCTTTTAAATCATTCTGCAAATCATAGTTGAAAGATTGTTGTAAATTAATAATTTCATTACTCAATTTATCTCTTATTTCTTTTAGATCGTTCCTCATCCCTGAGTTATTTATATTCATCTTATTGACAATATCTTGTCCCCAGGTATTTAGTAAATAAGTTATTGGTTTAATGGTTAATTCTAGAAAATTATCCATCCCTTTTTTTAAAGTTGAAATTATTTCCTCAAAATTTATTTCAGGCAATTTCGATTCTATTTGTTCTTCTTCAGGGATAAAAACATCGCTAAACAAGTCAACTGTTTCATTTAGTTCAAGAATTTGAGGGCTTCCCGTGTGAACAGCAATTATTAATTCCATTATCTTTAAATAAAATTCATGACTATCGGGAGGTTCGACAATAGCTTTTACTTCATGGTAATCTGATTTTAAAGCTAATGAAGGGTCATCTAGATTTGTTTCATCTAATCTAAAAACTCTAAAACCTAAATCTCCTGGTTTATCGAGATTTGTATGGTCAAAAACAATTCCTATACCGTTAGGGTTCTTCTGCTGCCAAAAGATTTGATTGAATTTATCCGTTCCACTGAAGAAGATACCGAGTCCCGGATGGCTATGCATCCATCCTACCGAAAACCATCCAAGATCGCCATATTGCTCCCATATTTTTGTATCTAATTCACCAAATGCTCCCAACTGTTCAACTGAGAATTTAACTTCTATTGTACCTCCATGAGAAACCGGTACTACATCTTCAACTATAACATTTTTAATTTCATCTTCTCCTTCAAGACGACCAATTAGAACGCCCATAACTTCAGATAATTTTGAATGTTCTATATATTTTGATCCAAAACGTAAAACATGTAGTAACATTTTATAATAAGCAAGAGGTTTAATCGTTACTATACTTTGATCGCTGCTTTTCCCCATTTTAAATTCACTTGTTTTTTCAAATTTATGATATATATATAGTTTGTATGGTTTTAAATATTTGAACAAAAAGCATTTAATTTAAAAAGGTCTATTTTTATAATTTACAATTATAATCCAATTATGTAAATAAGATAGGATTTAATCATGAGGTAATGGTTTACCGCAATAAGGGCAGAATTTCCAATCTAAATCCTTGCCACAGTGTGGACAAAAACTTGAAGCTGTTGAACTTGTTGGTGTTCTTTCTCCCATTCCTTCTTTTGGGATTGATGGCAATTGTCTTGATGTCTTCAATGTTGAAGCTGCTGAAGTACTAGGTTGTCCTCCAGCTTTTCTAGCTGCTACTGTTTCTTTAAAAGCTTGTCTTCTCTCTTCGTCGAGTTCTTGTTGGCTTTTTGTACCATCTGTTTTAACCCATCCTTGAACTTGTGGTCTTTTTAATTCACTTTCTGGCACTTTCTCTAATTCTACTTCCTTAGTTTCGGATAAAGGGGCTACTATCTTCCTTTCTTCTTTCTTTTTAATTGCCTGTTTCACTAAAGCTTGTGTGGTTTTCATGACTTGATGAGGATTAATATTAGGAATTGCTACTGTACGTAAAACCCATCCCACGATCAAGTTCTGGTTTGGAAAGCCTCCCTGAGCGTCCTCATCCTTATAAACATATGAATCAATTACATTTCTTCCTTTTAACAAACGTGAGGCCCATTTATCATTAATTAATCCTAATTGGATTCGATAGCTTGTTCCAGATATCCCAAGTTCGCTTGTAAGTGGAATAAATCCTCTTTCTGTCAAGGTAAATCACTTTTTATATTATAATTATTTGAATCAAGTAATATTATAATGGTAAATTTTGAATTTAAATTATTATTTATTTCATGGTAAAGTTTATTTCTAATATTAAAAATTTTATGGAATAAGCTAACTTAGAGTGTATCAAATCATCCATCTTTCTTTGTGCAATGAAAAAGACATAAATACAAAAAGTTATATTAATTTGTAAAAAGATATTTTTTTTGATTGAAAATGATTATAATCCCAAAGAAAGTCTATTTAACAATTGTTGCTGGAGCTGTGAGATTTGCTAATGCTCGCATTCCCAAAGATGGTTGGCTTGAAGTAAGTGGTATTTTTACAGGTCGAAATGAAGGGGATAATGTTATCATATCAGCCGTTTACCCGATTATGCATCAAAAATTAGATAAGGATGCTGTGATTGATCAATACAAATGGTCTGATGAAGACTATGAATCTCTTTATATAATCGATGATGAAGCCTTTTCAAGGGACCCTCCCGAATTTGTAGTTGGTTGGTGGCATTCACATCCTGGATTTAAGATTATGATGTCTCATATCGATATTCGTACAACGTTATCTTATCAACAAAATAACCCGTTAGCGATTTCTCTTGTATTTAACCCTCAGAGATTGATACGTCAAATCGAAGTTGCTGATAAAAAGGGAGATCCAGATAAACAATTAAAAAATGATCCGGGGTTTAAGATCTTCAGATTAGATGATGTAAACAGTGGAATAGAAGCATCTTATCATTCTGCCGATTATAGAGTTGAAGGCTATGAAAGCATGGAACAATTAATTAGTTTGACACAAAAATTCATTGTAGATGTCACAAATTTGTTCCCTAAAGATAATCTACCCCAAACTTATGAAAAAATAATTGATGAGAGAATAGAACAATTGAATTCATTACTATTAGGAACTGAAGAATATTTAACAACTTTAACTCGACGTGGAGAAACTCAGCGTATCCCTGAAGTTTTAGAAAATCAAAATCAAGAGATAACCAGATATGTGGAAGAAACAAGTAAAAGAATAGATTTTATCAAACAATTCAAGGAATTCTTAGAATTCAAGGAAAGAGAAATATTAATCCCCCAAATAGAAAAATCAATATCCAAGTGGGACGAAGTTGTGGCTGGTTTGAGTAAAAAATTGAAAGAACTATCTAAAAAGTTTTAGTTTTCTAACCCTAAAAAAATATTTTTCATCTTATTTTTAGTTTTGATATATTTTTATTTGATTAAGCGTTATTTTGATTAAGAAAACTACGAGCTAAAATAGTTAAATCTTAGAAATTAAAGGAAACGTACTTTATTATGAAAAAAATTAATTTTCCGTTTACAGCAATACTTGGGCAAGATAAAATGAAAATGGGTTTAATTCTTAATGTTATTGACCCACAGATTTCAGGAGTTTTATTAACCGGCCACCAAGGTACAGGAAAGAGTACTGCTGTACGAAGTCTCGTAGAATTAATGCCCCAAATCGAAGTTATCAAAGGTTGTGAATTTTCATGTGACCCTTATTCGGATATTGACGATTTATGTGAAAGCTGTAAAGAAAAAATGGAAAAGAAAGAAGTCGAAACTGAATTTAGGGACATGTGGTTAGTAAATCTGCCTTTGGGCGTTACAGAAGATATGGTGTGTGGCTCCTTATCCATTGATAAAGTACTTACGGAAGGAATAAGAGCATTACATCCAGGATTATTAGCAAAAGCAAACCGAGGTATATTATATGTAGATGAAATTAATCTACTACAGGATCACATTGTTGATGTTCTTTTAGATTCTGCTGCTTCTGGTGTTAATATAATAGAAAGAGAGGGTATTTCTGTGTCACACCCATCAAGATTCGTTCTAGTAGGAAGTATGAATCCTGAAGAAGGTGACTTGAGACCGCAAATAGCAGATCGGCTTGGTTTAGAGGTTAAGATCAGAGCCCCGAAAGATAACGAATTACGAGCTGAAATCACTAAAAGAGTTATTAGTTTTGATGATAACCCAAAAAAATTCATTAAAAATTATGAAGATCAACAAGACGAATTAAGACAAAAAATCCTAAATGCCCGTAAAATATTAAAGGAAGTTCAAATCCCTAATTCTGTTTATGAATTTGTATCGAAAATAGTAAGCGAATTAGAAATCTTCTCACAAAGAGCAGATATCACCTTTATTAGATGCGCCAGAGCTCATGCCGCTCTAAATGCAAGGAGAGACATTTTGGAAGACGATCTAAATATAGCTATGGATTTAGTATTCGAACATAGAATTCAATCACTTCATTATGAAATGACACCCGAAGAGATAAAATCTAAGATTGCTGAAGTTTACGGAAAAATAAAGGAAGCTTATGAAAATACTAATGTACTACAACCCAACAGAGAAACTGAAGGACCTTTAAAGCATGATGATAACTCCCAAAAGGAATTTAAACGCCAATCCGTAGATCCAGATAAAGTTGATATTCCAGAATCGAGAGAACAGAAACTTCCCCCTCCAAAATATCCGGATAATAAAAAGCGAAATCCTAAACCTGCTGGAGGTTGGAAGGTAAAAAATATTCCTTTTGATGATGATCTCAGATTTTTTAAGGTTAAAAATACGTCACTGCCATTCATTTATCAAATGGAAAAAAAAATGACATCAATTCTAGATAATATTAGAAAAGATCGAAAGATTTCTGATTATGGGGGTAGAGGAATAGGAAGAAGAATTAAAATTTCTTCCTCTCAAAAGGGTAGATATGTATCATACAGAACACCCATAAGTGAGATCCCGAAGAGAATTGCTTTGGACGCTACAATTAGGAATTATCTTAAAAATGTAGCATATAACGAGACTGATATAGAATTTCCAATACATTTTAATAAGTATGATTTAATGGACAAAATTTATGAATATCGTGCTCCTTTAGCTCTATTTTTTGTACTTGATAGTTCAG
Organism: Promethearchaeota archaeon; assembly: GCA_019057975.1. Next base: position 15,134 of record JAHLWJ010000023.1, read on the forward strand.
CATCAATGCATTATGTAATTAAACAAATGACCGATGTAATTTTATCTTTACACCGAGAAGGTTTTAGAAAAAGAGATAAAATTGCTTTAATTATATTTCGAGGTAAAAAAGCCATAGTTCTTCAAAAACCAACTGTCAACTTTAAAATGGCAGTTAACAAATTGAAAAAGATCGAGGGAAAATCATATACCCCAATGGCAGCTGCTCTTAAAAAAGTGTCAGAGCTTATAAAAGTAGAAAAATTAAAGGATAGAAACATTATACCAATCGTTTTTATATGCAGTGACTGTGGAGCTAACATCTCTGCTAAACATCCTGACTTAATAGCGCAAGTTGAATCTGATTATATGTTAGTTACTCAAGAATTAAAAGAATTAACAAAGAAATTATCAAGACAGAAAATTCATATGGTGGTTCTAGAACCCAAAAAATCTTATGCTACTCAAGCTCTTGGAGTTCACACATATTCTGCTGATAAAATAAAAAAGAACTTTAAGAAATTTGCAAATGCTCAATTATATAAATTCAATAAATACAATCCCAACTCCTTAATATTAGAATTGAAAAAAATACTCTAATTAAATTTCCTAAAAACATCTTAAATTTATATTCTAATTGTGTAACAATGGAAATGGAAAATAATCCCAAATCCGTCTTAATTGTTGGATTTAATACCCGTCCATTAGCTTATTCTTTGAAGAATGCTGGATATGAAGTTTATGCTGTAGATTTTTTTGGTGACTTAGATTTTTATCCAAATGTGAAGGATAGTTTCGTTTTAACAAAAGAGTTAAAGACCGACTACAGTTCAATTAAAGACAGATATAGCACGTTATTGTCAGATTTTACAATAAAATTACTGAGAAAATATCCTAGAATTAATTATTTAATGATTGGGAGTGGATTAGATGATGCTTATATAGAACGAGAAGCGATTTCAAACGAAATAAAGGATAAGAATTACAAGATAAAGGAGTTGAATAATGATATTGAAACACTCAAAATGGCTCGTAATATTGATTATGTTTATAATATTTTAAACTTACACAAGTTTAAGGTTCCTTTTACTATTTCTTACGAAAATTTAGAGGCTTATAAAAATAATCTTCAATTTCCAATTATTTTTAAAAAATCTAAAAGTGCTGGTGGATTGAATGTTTTCAAAATTCAAAACCATGAAGAATTATTATCTAAAAGTAAAATCTTAGAAAGTAAAGAGTTTAATCCCCTAGAATGGGTGATTCAAGAGTATATAGAGGGCATTCCTATAAGCTGTACAACAATTTCAAATGGTATAAAATGTGAAATTATTTCAATCAATCGTCAAATTATTGGAGAACAATTTTTAAATGCTCCTAAAGAATTTTTATATTGCGGTAATATCGTACCTGCGGGTTTGCCAAAAAAGGATGAACAAATTATATCAAGGATTTCAAAAATCCTAACAATCGAATTAGAGTTAAAAGGTATTAATGGATTTGATTATGTTTTAAAAGACCATTATCCTTATTTAATGGAGGTTAATCCAAGAATCCCTGGTTCGATAAGAGCATCTGAAATGAGTTTTGATTTAAACCTTCTAGATTTACATGTAAAAAGTTTTGATTTGGATAAATGGTATGTCATTAAAAAATTAATAAGTTCTAAGAAATTAAGTGGGTTTTCAACAAAATTAATAGTATTTGCCCCAAATGAGATTAATAAGACTTGCATATCTGAAATTAATAACCTTAAGTATATTCATGATAAAAGCGAGCCAATTAAAAGTATCTTGAAAGGCGAGCCTTTATGTACCGTTCTATATAAAGGAAGAGATTTATCCGAATCTTATAATGGAGCAATTGATATTGTGAATAAAATTAATAGGATTATAATTTAATAGTTTTTATTTTTACTACTGAATTACCACCTTTATCTTAGCGATGTAAGAACCTAATTTCCTCTCATCGGATTCTGGGACTGCAAGTGCTAGGATTCGATTCTCATCTAAATCATGAATAATAACAGACCCATTTTCTCCCCCAATTATAGAATATTCCATACCACCTTCTAATAACACACCTGATAAATTATATAAAGCCGCAATCATAGCTGAAAGAATTGGTTCAGGCATAGTTGATTGAATTTTTATAGGCAATCCATCTTTAGTAATAATCGCAAGTACAAGTGTATTAGGAATTGCTCTTTTTAATCCCTTGAATATTTCTTCCTTTAGTATATCAGAGGTTTCTATTATTGCTGAAATTTGTAAAGCTAATTTTTGTAATTTACTTATGTGCGAATCTAATCCTTCTAACTCTGCTAATTCTCGATTTAAATAAGTTACCATTGTAATGGTGTCAGTTAGTATGGAAAGAACAATTCGATCCTTACCTGTAATTAAATTATATCTAGTTTGCTGATTTAAAGAACTTTTGAGCATTTTTGAAGATAAAAATACAAGACTACTGTTAGCGGCTGTAATCTCACCCGTAGTCATTTTAATCGATTTTTTAAACCTATTTGCAATCTTAGTGCCCTCAAGTGTCCCCACATTAATACCAATTATAGCTAAAGCAGATTCAAGCTCTTTTTCTATTAGTTCGGAAACATCTGATTCTACTTCCTCAATAATTTTATCTTGGTCTTCCATGCATGAATATTAGAATATGAAAATAAAAAGATATACCTAATAATTAAGTAATAATTTTAGAATATATATAATTGAAAATACCAATCTATGGAATTAAAACCAAATTTTTATGTAATTATATTAGCTGCGGGATTTGCTACAAGATTACGACCAATATCAAATAAAATCCCTAAACCATTAATTGAAATTAATGGAAAAACAATCATTTCCCGAATCATCTCGAATTTTAATGAAGCTGGATTTAATAAATTTTGTGTTATTGTAGGCTACAAAAGGGAGTTATTAATAAAAGAAATCCTTAAAAATAAAAATGTTGAGTTCCTGATTGCAGAACAAAAAGAAATCTCTGGAATGGCTAATGCAATAGAGGTGGCTATTAAAAGAATTAATCAAAATAAGAATAATGAAGAAATTCATAATTATTTCATTACAGCTGCCGACATTATTTTTACCAAAGAAGAATTATTGAAAATGTACAACCTTTTTGAAAATTCACAGGCAGATATGATTTTAAGTTTAATGAAATCGAATGATATTAATATAGCAAGGGGGCATGGAAATGTTAAAATAGCTGAGAGTTCAGATCTGGCAATGGATTTAGATTGTAATCAAGGACTACAGATAATTGATATCATTGAGAAACCAAAAGTTCATCAAATTTTAAGCGACTACTATTCTTTGCCTTTATATTTAGTAAATCAAAAAATTATTAAATATTTAAAAACAGTAAGAGTTTCGGAACGAGGAGAGAAAGAATTTCAAGATGCAATACAAAATGCAATCGTACAAGGTGAAAATATTAGGGGAATAAGAATAATTAAAAATCCAATTACCACCAGTAATATAGGAAAATTTCATCTAACTAATTTAGAGGATATTATCAAAATGAATAATAGGTTTTTAAATGAGAAATAATGAAGAAGATTTAGAAATCATAAATTTTTAAACATTACTTATTATACTAAATATTATAAATAAGAAATATTGTGATTTTGGTATGGATGACTATAATTCAATTCGTAAACTATTACAGACAAAAGAAAATCTCCTTCTCTTAAAAGATGAACAAGTAAAAACCATGGAAAACTCATTAAAATGGAAGGATGAACAAATAAAAACGTTAGAGAATTCATTAAAGATTAAAGATGAAAAAGACAGAACTCTAGAGAAAACAATCGCGCTTAAAGATGATGAAATCAGAAAATTAAATTCTGCTTCAATAGATCGGGGCGCTCTAAAAGAAAAAGACGAGAAAATTGAGCAACTTGAAAAGGAACTAGAAATACTTAATGGTGAGTTAGCTAAAGCAGATGAAGAATTGGAGAGTTTAGAACTTGAAAATGAGAAATTGAGAGAAGCTAGTTCTACTTCTACAGATAAAATTATTGATTTTACAAACGTACAAATCACCAAACCTGAGATCCTCGAGAAAATGAGAGAAGTATTACAAAATAATGCGATGGCTAATGTAACGATTGTTGTTCCTAGTATTGAAGATTTGCAGGAACTCTATCTATATGAGCTTAGATCGTCTGTTTCTATGAATATTGCCTGCTCAATTAATACCGGAATGGATGAGCATTCTGAACTTCTTCGGGAATTCGAGTCATTAGATAATATTTCAATTAAAAATTATGAACAAAGAGATAGATATGGCGTCATTCGAGATGGAGAAGAATTACTAATTGCAGTTATAGGTAGATCCGAAAATAATCATTTAGTTTTCCATACCCAAGACTCAAAACATATCCGCTTATTAAATTCTTTAATAACAGAATCTTGGATACGGAGTAGGAAAGTATAAATATTCCATCTTTATATTACTATCCCTCCCTAAAAGATAGGGCAATTTTATTTTAAAATTAACTACTGAGTTACCAAATTTCTATAAAACTCCTTTTCCTTCTGTTATAATGCGCTAATTTATTATATCCTATTTTTTTCAATATTTTTATTGTTTTATCAAACTTCCAAGCAATTTCTCCTGGTTTATGAGCATCTGACCCCAATAAAATAGGTATATCAAGAGAATACATCTCCTTTATAATTTGTACACTTGGATATTGTTCTTTACAATCTTTTCTTAATCCACCTGTGTTTATTTCCATTGTAACATCTCTTTTCTTAATTTGTTCAAGAGTTTTCATCATTTCATTATCAATTACTTCCTTATTAGTAGGGATATCATTGAACTTTTTTGGTAAATCGAAATGAGCGATTATATCGAAATCAAAATTGTCTGAATTTATCATTTTTTGTAAAGACTGATAATAAAACATGTAAACTTTATCAGTCCCATAATATTCATAATCTTTTCTAAATCTGGAATCGTCAAAACCCCAAGCTCCCTTTCCATTAAAAAAGTTTAATATGTGGATTGATCCTAAGATGAAATCTAACCTTTTTTTGACAGGTGTTAGGTGGGCATTTAATGCTGACTCTTGATTTTTAAAATAATCTATTTCAAAACCAATTCGAACGATGATATCTTCTTTATATTTTTCTTTTAAAATTTCAGTAGTAGTTAAATATTCTTCAATTTCAGGTAAAGTTATAGCATACTCTTCATAAGGAATTCGCTCAATATTTCCCAAGAATTCATATGGAAAATGATCACTAATTCCTATTGCCCCCAATTTAATTTTTATGGCTTTTTTAATGTAGTCCTCAATTGTACCTTTTGCGTGATGGCACAATTCATTATGAGTATGCCAATCTTCTAAAAGCATCTTAAATTAATATAATAGTCAAAATAAGATAAAAATAATGATTAGAAAAGATAAACAAATTAATGCAAAATCTTTGAAATAATTAGAATTGAGGTAGTTTATTTTGAAAAAATATCATATGAGAAGGGTAGAAAAAGAAATATCGGATATGGAAACCCTAATTAAGATATTAAAGGGCGGAAATTATACTGTAATCTCAATGTGCAAAGAAAATGAAGTATACTTAGTAACTTTAAGTTATGGATATGATGAGTCTAAAAACGCGCTCTATTTCCATTGTGCTAAAGAAGGGCAAAAAATAGAATTTATAAAATCTAACCCTTTCGTGTGTGGCACAGTTATTGAAGATAATGGTTATAAGGATGGTTGTAGTCAAGCTTATCGTTCAGTAGTATTTAGGGGTAAAATGGTTATTCTGGAAGATATACATGAAAAAAAAATTGGATTTGATGTGTTATTAAACCAGTTAGAGAATGATCCTAGTACAACTAAAAATAAATTTTTTAAAAAAGATGAAATATATGAAAACTTGAGGATGTTGAGATTAGATATAAATGAAATTTCAGGCAAGGAAGAGAAAGCAGAATCTTAGGATTTAATACTTTTGAAAACTGTTTGCCAGCAATATTGCTTTAAAATTTTTATTCTAGTTAAGGGTGCTTCTATGATATTAAGGACTTTATAAAGAGCTTTGAAAAGCGTTGCGTTTTTTACAAAATCTCTAAAAAACATTGCGAGAGGGGATAGAAGAAAGTATTCTCTGTGTTCAATATTCCCAAAAACTGATTTTGCTAATAACACATTTGAAATAAATAGGGGATGTTCATGTCTTGTTCTTCTTTGAGGAGCAAAGAATTTCCTATTTAATTCTACAATTATATTTTTTTTTAGTGGTTCAATAAAAACAATATATCCCTTCTGTTTTAGTAATCTCTTACATTCTTTAAAAAATAACTCAATATCGGGCAAATGATGTACTACTCTAGAACCTACAATAATATCAAATGACTCATCTTCAAAATCTGGGATCTGAGCATTCATTTCTTTGAATTCAATTGTTAATTCCTTTTTTTGAGCTTCCTTCTTGCAAAATTCGATAGAATTTTTAGAGAGGTCTATTCCTATGACATTCGCATCTTTTTTAGCTAAATAGAAAGAGAGTGACCCTACTCCACATCCAACATCTAATATTTTTTTATTTTTAACGTCGCCTAAAATTTTTTTAAATTTTAAATTTGCCTTTCGAAAGAAACTTTCACTTTCTAAATCATAGTCACCACTGGAACTAGTGATATTTTTACCATAATATTTTATTTCATTGTCAAAAATATGGCTATAATTTGCAAGTATTTTTTGGCGCTCTTCTAAATTCATTACTATCTCGTATCAATGTTATTGTTATTCTAATTATAATTTTTTATGAATTTTTTATATTACTATCTTGTTTTTAATGAGTAAAATTTACTTATTAAATATAGTTAAAGATTAAATAAGATTTATATAATTTTAAAAGAAAGTAATTTTTGAGTGATTTGAAGACCCCGGAAGTAATATGCAACGAGATACTAAACAATAAAATCAATATCGAAAAGGGAATTCAATTAATAATTCACTCTTTACAAGAGAGTGAAAATGACAATATAATATTTGATTGCAAAAGGATTTTTAATAAATTAAGTATAAGATATAGAGAAATTTTTAATATCATCTCCAGTCTTTTGATAAGTAGCCAAAAGCCAATAACAACATTGACAATAGCGAAAATAGTCGTTACTAATTTTTCAGAAAATTGTGAAGTTCTCTTAAGAGATCAAATACAAAGAGAATCTTCTGCTTTATTTTTAACACAATTATATAGATTCTTAACTACTCAAACCACTGAAATATCTAAAATTTTAAAGACTTATCTAATTGAAAAATATAAAAATATGTATAATGTTAGTGCTAAAGAATGTCAATTTTTTATAGATTTAGAAGCTACTCAAATTAATATCGTAAAGGAACTTGATATTCAAGCTTGCTATTTTAAAAAATTCGAGACAGATGATATAGATGTGTTAAGAAATACTTCTCATTTCAATTATGTTGTAAGAGATTATCATATTCGGGCATTAGATCTTAGTCGTTGGGAATTTGATGAAATACCAGAATCAATCAGGTTTTTATCAGAATTACAATATTTGAATTTATCAAATCTAGAGTTAAAATCTTTACCTGGAGCTATAGATTTATCAAATCTTAAATATGTTAACCTAAATGGAAATAAAATTACCAAATCACCCAATTGGTTATTTGAATTTTCAAGTAAACAAATTTCTAAGAAATATTTAAATGAAGGTGTCATATCCTCTGATGCCAATACATTAGCGTTATTAGAAGTATTCTTAGGTGAGAAATTAGAAAAGGTAGAACAAAATAATGATGTTACTCAATGGGATACGGCCCTAAATTATAAAATAAATGACAATGGAAATGTAGTCGGTATATATATAAAAAATGAAAGCTCCAAAATTGGGATATTTCCAGAGCAAATTTGTACCCTTAAATTTCTTGAGGAATTGGAATTACCTGACTCTTCTATTAAACATCTTCCTGAATGTTTAGGTAATTTGAGTTCTCTCAGATATTTAAATTTATATGACAATCGAATCAAATCTATTCCAGAGACAATTAATAATCTAAGAAGGCTAGAATATCTGGATCTTGATGATAATGGTATTTCTGAAAATTCATTATTAAGCTTAAGATGGTATAAAATTGGGCAAAAGTATCTAGAAAAAGGTGAATTTAATGATGCAATAAAAGAATGCAAGGAAACATTGAAAGTTTATCCCAAAAATAAATATATTTGGTATCATCTTGGCATAGCTTATATAGAAGAAGAAAGATATGAAGAAGCAGAAGACGCTTTTAGAACTTTTTTAGAAATTGATGAATCTAATTCATTCATATGGAGTAACTTAAGTGATGTATACAATAAAAAAGGAGAATACGACAAAGCTATCGAAGCAATTCGACAAGCTATTGTTATTGAACCTAATACGGCCGTTTTATTTAGCAATCTTGCATTCAACTTTAAAAAATTAGGAAAATTTAATGACGCTATTGAAGCCTATTTACATTCTCTTGAAATTGATCCAAAAAATATATATGTTTGGAGAGATCTTGCATCAATCTATCGAGATAAAGGTGAATTTTTGAAAGCAATTGATGCTGATGAGCGTGCATTAGAACTTGAACTTAACTCTAATTTAAATAAAGAATAAAATGGATCAGCTCAAGAAATTTTCAATATACTTGTTCAATATAACCTTCTATATATCGTTTTACTTCACCAGCAGGTTGATATATGCCAAAGTGCCCCTCACATAATATATCTGCCTTCAAATTTAAAAGTTTCTGGAGAGAATTCTGATAATCCGCAAAATTACTAATACCTGGAATCATTGGACCATGTAAATCTTGACCAAAAAGAATTTTCGTATCATCTATTTCTAATACTATAGAAATAGAACCGGGAGTATGTCCAGGAGTATGAATACAATTTAATTCATAAATTCCCAGTTTTAAAGATTCGTCTCCTTTAAATCTTTTTTCTAGTTTAATTGGGTTATATTCTACTCCATACCATCTTGCTGCTGTTTCCCTTTCATGTCCTTTTTCTTCAATCGGTAAAGCATCTAATTCATGAGCATAAAACTTCACTTTTTTATTAAATTCTTTAAAGGCTGAACAACATGCTATGTGATCGATATGCTGGTGGGTTATTATGCAATGCTTGATATCCATGGGACTTAAACCTAATTTCTTGACTCTTTTAATCATCTCCAAACTCATTCCGCAGTCAATTAAGACTAGCCCATCTTCACTATGAGTGTCAACAAGAAAAACAGAACACCCAGAATCTCCTAGATGATATACATCTTTAAAAACTTCTTTCATAACTCGTCTAATCTTATTTAATTTTTGTTTTTATTTAACATATATTTTTTCATATAATAGAATTGTAATAACAGAAGCCATTCCTGCGGAAAACAAAACATCTGAAGCATAGTGATCACCAATTATTACTCGAGATAACCCAACAAATATAGCCCATCCTAAAATTAAAACTGTAATTAAGATTCGAATGGGATCTTTCAATCTACGTTCTTTTAATAGTATCAATAAGGGTAAAAACATAAATGATATACTTGTATGTCCTGATGGAAAGGAATTTCCTCCTGTAAGTGGTCCAGGAGGTAAGAACCATGTGGTATAATCAGTAAATCCAGGAGCTAAATTATTAAATCTTATTCTTCCAGTTAAAATCTTAGTGATTTGCACAAATATCAACGGATTTAAGACTGCTAAAATAATGACAACTGCTGAAATCTTTCGATAATTTTTCCAATCTTTATTGAATGTTATCATAAGAAATATAAACACACATATGAAAACGCTTGCTCCATCAATAGCTAAAGCTTGAAAATTAAATATGATTCCTAAGACAACTAGAATAACTCCAATAGTTATTATGACATACGCTGGAATTTTTTGCTTCCTTAAATTGTCATTATAACTTCCAATTAAAGCAGACAAAGCAATAGCAATTAATCCATACCCTGGAATTTCTCCATAATCTCTTCCAAAAATACCCCATAGTGAATTTTCATCAACAACTACCTTTGAAATTGCTAAATCCGTGAAACCGAATATTAGTGCTAAAACGACCCAAATGATTATTATAATAAAAATTAAAATAGTGGTTTTAGACTCTTTAAATTTCTCAAACATTCTTATACCTATTTTAAGAATTCTAGTAATAATCCTAATTATTTATTTTTTTATTTATACTGATCCTTTATTAAATTTAAAAGTTTATCTGGATAATCAGTATAGATAGCATTAACAATCTCATCATTATCTCTCATTTTTATGACTCTCTTCATATTTATCTTTGTATTAACCCCCCATATATAACATTTAAAGCCATTTTCTACGATATCTTTGAATATATTTTCAATATGTCTTTTACATCTTACATTTATCACATCAATATCGAGTTTTCTTAATTTTTCCAAATTTATTGTTTTATCAGATATTTTTTTGACATTCTCTGCCAAAGTATACACGAACTTAGAATTTTTATTCTGTTTCCTTAATAAAGATAACACAATTATTCTTCTATCAGTAATCTCTATATTATCTGAAATATGGGCTTTGTTCGCAAGGTTTAAAAGCTCCACACCAGCCTTTTTATCTGTAATATCAAAACTATATCGTAATGTATTGGATTCATCTTTAAAATTCTCATAAACCTCACTTACTAAAGGAATTTTCCTATTATCCACAAATTTCATTGATCTAATCTCATTTAGTGTTAATTTACTCACTACATAGGAGTCAGATCCTATTATAAAAAATGGATCATGGAAACAAATTAATTTATTATCTTTTGTTAATTGTACATCAGTTTCAATTCCAGCCCCCATACTTACTGCTTTTTTAAAAGCAGAAAGGGTATTTTCAATTTCATAACCAGAAGCTCCTCTATGTCCAAAAATATAAGGCTTCATCAATTAAACGATAGAAATTATAAAAGTAAGATAAGTAACATAATTTTTATTGAAATTTAAATTAATTATATTAAATGGAACAAAAGAATAAAACGCCCGTTAATAATGAAAAACAAGCTTTTTCAATA
>JAHLWJ010000211.1 GCA_019057975.1 Promethearchaeota archaeon
CCGATTGAAAATCTTATGGCTATGTTTCAAGCTGTAAAGGAATTTAAATTTTAATAAAAATATTTAATTAGTTTATTGAAAAAAAAGATATAAAACTTCTCAAACTAATTATCTAATTAAAGAAGGATAAAAAATGCAATTTTCATTATGTATTGATTCAATATTTCCTGAAGATGATTTAAAAGAAAAATTAGAGAAAATAAAACAGGCAGGATTTAATTTTATTGAATTCTGGGATTGGAGAGATAAAAATTTTGAGCTAATTATCAATAGTGGTTTGAAGGTTTCTAATTTTAGCGGGAACAGAGTATCATCTTTAACCCTGGACAACAAAGAAAAAGTTATTCAAGAAGTAAATGCTTCTATCGATGTAGCAAAGAAATTAAAATGTGACCACATCATGTTATTATCAGATATATTAGAAGGTGATGGAAGTGTAAAGATTAATTCAATAAGCAGTGAAAAAAAATTACTTCGCTTATATGATAATCTTAGAGTTCTTGTTGAGATTGCTAAAAAAAGAGATATTATCTTGGTGATTGAACCACTAAACTCTTTAAAGGACCATAAAAATTATTATTTAGATAATTTTGAAAAAACTCTTGAGCTCATTCAATCAATAAATTCTGAACATCTTAAAATACTTTACGATATATACCATATGCAAATTATGGAGGGGAATATATTAGACACCATACAGAAATATCATGAATTTATAGGATATATTCATGTAGCAAATGTACCTTACAGATGTGAACCCTGGATTGGCGAGCTCGACTATAAATTTATTCTTAAAGAACTCTCCAATGTTTATTCAGGGTTTGCGGGCTTTGAGTTTTTTGTTAAAGAAAAAAACTTCACCTATAAAAAACTCTTCGAGTGGATTCAGTCAATTAATTTATGAGAAGGAGACATTATAAATTAACATACATTTCTAATCTCGCACAAAAATAAAATTAATGTAAGGGAGGTGGTCTCACGAAATAGAATGGCTAAATGAAAGCTGCATAGACTTTTATAAAAGCTTTGTGGCAAGATATTGTTTTTAAATAAAAAACTTTAAGGAGGTAAAGATTATGTTTAAGAAAATTACAAATTTTTGGATAATTCTTTTAATGGTATGTGTATTTTCTTTAAGTGTTTTTGCAGCGGACACAAAATTAGTATACATGACTGCCGGAGATGTGAATATGCTTGCCCTTGGCCAGCATGTGATAGGCCCGCAATTTAGTGAAAAATATTCCGATGTAAGCGTAATGACAGTTCATACTGGTCCGGGAAATGCAGGTTCTCGTTTAATTTTTGAAAAAATCATGGCAGACAAGGATAAAAAAGAAGGCGATATAGATGTAGTAATGATACATCAGATTTTCTTAAAATGGGCAATGGAAGAAGGTCTACTACTTGATTATGCCAAAGACATAGATACATGGCAATATATTACTTCACCATTTGCTAAAAATACTCTCGGTGTTGATGTAGAGGGTTATTGTATGCCCATGTTCCACAGTCAGGCAGTTATCGCTTTTAATCCAAAATATGTTCCCGATCCACCTAAAACCTATGAAGAAATAGTTAAATGGGCTGAAGAGAATCCAGGAAAATTTGGTTACAATGGGATAAAAGGTGGAATGTCTGGAGTAGCATTTACCTGTGGTTGGATTTATTGGAAGACAGGTAAATATGAAAAGTATGCAGTTACCGGGCCTTTTGATGAAGCCGAAATTGCCACCTGGGAAGAACCAATTAAAGAGTTAAAAGAATTTAATAAAAATGTTACTTTAACTGGTGGAAATGTAGCTACTCTTGATGCACTAAACAGAGGTGAAATTTGGATGGGTCCGGTCTGGGTTGATATGTTCTTAAGCTGGATGGCAGAGGGCAAATTAGATCCTGCAACCCGTATTCTTCTTCCCGAACCGGGTATGCCCGGACAACCTATGTATTTTGTAATTCCTAAAAATTCACCTAATCCCGAAGAAGCGAAAAATTTTGTTGAATTTGTTACTTCGCCAGCAGTACAGGCCGAGGAGATTGTAAAGAGATTTAACTGGTATCCGGGAATTGACGGAAGTTACATTAAGGATTTTGTCAGTAAGGAAACCTTTGATGTAATATATCAAGATGTAACTCCGGCAATGTTAGCTGAATTTGGTCGGGCCTTCCCGCTGGGAGACTATTTTGATGCAATATTAGAAGCCGTCGAATAGAATTAGGATACAACCAATTTAGGAGAAATTAAATGGGAAACAATTTAAAAAATGAATTGGCTGTTGGAAAGAGTGAAATAGGAGCTGGGGTCGAAAGACCCCGCTCCTATACTAATATTCTTCCTTATATGTTAGTATTTCCTGCAGTAATGGTAATTTTATTATTATATTTATACCCTTTCCTTGCTTCATTTTGGAAAAGCTTTATCAGTAAAGAAGGGGTTTTAAGTTTAGCAAATTATGAGAAAACGCTTCGTTTATATCGGTATGATATTTTATTTACTTTAGGAGTAACCACACTTAGTACTTTTATTGCTACAGTTTTAAGTATTTTTGTAGCAGTATATTTGAGATTATCTAAAGGCTGGCTATCTAACAGTATTGGAATTTTATATAGATTACCTATATTTCTCCCTTTTGTAGTAATTGCCCAGATGATGAGAAGTTTTTTAGCTCCCCATGGAACACTGAATCTTTTTTTAGCAAAGTTAAATTTAGTTAATATTGAAAATCCTTTGCAACTTTTTAATTGGGCTGGCCTAACTTTCGGTTTTGTATGGAAACAAGCACCGTTTATGATATTAATTATCTATGGGGGGTTCCAGATGATTGACGATTCTTATATCGAAGCGGCAAGAAGCGTAGGAGCAAAGTTACCTCAGATTATCACCAAGATTCTCATTCCTATGAATAAACCTACCATTCTTATTGCGGTAACTTTAGTTTTTTGTTCTCTGGTTGGATGTTTTAGTTTTCCCTATATGCTTATCGGGGGGAAGTCCCCGGTTACTATAACTGTAGACATTGCTCATCGTGTAAATTATTTTGGTGATTACGGAGTGGCAAATGCATTGGGAGTTTTTTCGTATATTATGGTTAGTTTATTAGCACTTTATTATGTAAGAAGTATGATGAAAAAAGGTCTTTATGATTGATGGAGGTTGTTAATGCAAAAGAGTGTTTTTAGAAAGACTATCGAAATAATTATTTTTACGGTATTTATATTTTTCCTGTTTGCTCCCTTATTGAGTCTGGGGATTTGGTCTGTGGCTTTAAGATGGTATTGGCCCCATACACTTCCCCAAGAGGTAGGATTTGATTACTGGTTCCAGGCTTTAGGAATTACTAAAAGTTTAACCCTGGGGGCAGTAAACGTATTACCAGCTTTTTGGTTAAGTTTAGGCATCGCCATTATTGTAGTTATAATAACTATGGTAATTGCCATTCCGGCAGGTTATTCGTTGGCAAAACTCAAGATTCCCGCTTTATTAAAGGGTATAATTTTAATATTATTTTTATTACCCCGGGCATTTCCTCAACAGCCCGTATTTCTAAATTTAATGTTGATGTTTAATAAAATAGGATTAACCGGGACAGTGTTAGGAGTAATTTTTGTTCATATAGTGGTGGGGTTGGTCTTTGCGGTGTGGATTACTGCAAGTACATTTAGTTCAATCCCTCCGGAGTTAGAAGAAGCTGCCCGAAGCGTTGGTGCTACAAGGTTGAAAGCATTTTTTAAAGTGACTTTACCTATTTCAACCCCCGGACTTATAGCTAGTGCGGTATTTGTATTCCTTACTTCAATGGATGAATTTACCGGTACATTCTGGATAGGTCTACCTTTTGTAACAACTCTTCCCATGACTCTCTATTCAGCAAGTGGCTCTAATATTCAATTTGCATCGGTAATCGCTATATTGTTATTGATTCCTTCAATTCTCTTTATGATAGTAATTCAAAAATTCCTTAAAGCCGAACATTTAGGAGGAATGGGAGGATAAACTAAAATTTTAAAATAACCAGATATTACTTGGAGGTAAAATATTTTATGGCAATTCTTAAAGTAAAAAGTTTAAGTAAAAATTTCGGAAAAGTAAAAGCTGTTCAAGACGTTACTTTTGAAGCAACAGAGGGTAAGGTTTTAAGCCTTTTGGGTCCCAGTGGATGTGGCAAAACAACTACGCTTCGATGTATTGCCGGTTTTGAGAATCCTGACAGGGGAGAGATATACTTAGACAATAGAAAAATTACACCTTTTCCACCTGAAAAGAGGGGCATTGGAATGGTTTTTCAAAATTATGCTCTTTGGCCTCATATGACTGTTTATGGAAATTTGGCTTTTGGTTTACAAATTAGAAAAGTACCCAGGGAGGAAATAACTAAAAAAATAAAGAGAGTATTGGGCATGGTACAGCTGGAAGGTTATGAGAATAGGTATCCCCGGCAGATGAGCGGTGGTCAGCAGCAGCGTATTGCCATGGCACGGGCACTGGTATTTGAGCCGGAGATAATGCTGCTTGATGAACCATTAAGTAATTTAGATGCACAATTAAGAGAAGAGATGCGTTTTGAATTTACTGAATTACAAAGGAAACTCGGGATTACTGCAATCTATGTAACTCATGATCAGGCAGAGGCATTAGTAATCTCTGATAAAATTGTAATTCTTGATCAGGGTAAGATAGTTCAATCCGGTTCACCAAGAGAAATCTATTCTGACCCAAAAAATAAATTTGTGGCAGGGTTTATTGCCGTTACAAGTTTTATTAACGGAAGTGTAGATTCATTTATTGAAGACAGGAAAAAAGTTATTGTTAAAACTGATGATGGCCTGGTCATTCATGGTGTTAACAATAGTTTTGATATTGGACAAAAGGTTTCGGTTGCTATGAGAATGAATGTAATTAAATTCATTCAAGATGAAAATAAAAGCGATAAAAATACGGTAAATATATTTAAAGGAAGGATTATTCAATCTTCTTATTTAGGAAATATTATTGATTATAAAATTAAAGTGGGTAATTGGGAAGTTCGAACCAATAGTGATGCTAAATACAACTTTAAAATTGGAGAAGAAGTGACTTTTTATCTATCACCTGAAAATATTATTGTAACTCGAGAAGAATAAATTGTAGGTTAAAGGAAGAAATATGGATTCAAACATTCTTTATTCTAAAGCAGGTATTGCCACACAAATACTGCTACCAACTGAGGAAGATTATTTTATAGTCGATGCCGGAGACGGCACTCTAAGAGATTTAATACCTTTAAAGATTGATTTTCAGAAGATAAAAGGAATATTTTTAACCCATGGACATTATGACCATATGGCGGGATTATATGCCTTGTTGGGGCATTTTCGGATAATTGAAAGAAAATGTCCAATTAATATATATTTTCCAAAAGGATGTAAAGAAGCTGAGCAGATTATTTTAGCCTTTCAAAAAAGTTATAATGATTTTGCTTTTCAAATTAAGATCCATAGAATAAAAGGCGGAGATGAAATTAAGATAAAAGATTTAAAAATAAAAATATTTCAGATGAGACATTATGCAGCTGTGGGAAATAATCGAATTTTACATCCTGACGCAGCGATAGGATATCAATTTATCCATCATGATAAAATTATAGCAATAAGCGGGGATACCGGAATGTGCCCGGGGCTGATAGAGTTAGTACGGGGAGCAGATGTGGCTTATATCGATTCTACCTTGAAAGAGGAAGAAGTAACAGATACAATATTAAATAATTTACATTTATCCCAAAAAAAAGCAGAAGAAATTGGTAAACTTGCTAAAAAATATGTTCCTATTCACTTGCAGAACAATGAAGATAATTAATGATAAAATTACATTATTAAAAAAAATATGAAATAGAAAAGGCGAAACAATAAATGGATTTAAAAAATTATGAAGTAGTTTTATTGGGACATTTTGCCATAGATAATGATGTGGTAAATGGAGTAGGAAAAGAAGTTACCGGGAGTGCTGTATATCATGGAGCTTTTGCACTTAAAGCAATTGGTACAAGGGTGGCAATAGTAACAAAACTTGCCAAGAAAGATTTTTCCCTATTGAGCATTTTTGAAGATGCAGGTATTACTGTATTTCCAACAGAATCGAAAGAAACAACGGGAATAAGAAATGTTTATTCAACCGATGATCCGGATAACCGCAAGAGCTATTTTATAAGGTCTGCCGGACCTTTTTGCGAAAAAGATTATCCGACTGACTTAAATGCTAAGGTTATTCATATTGCCTCATTAATGCAAAAGGAAGTTCCGGTTAACATGATAAAAAAATTATCTAAAATCGCCGATCTTAGTATCGATGTTCAGGGATTTATGAGAACAAAGGAAGGAGATAATCTTATCTTAAAAGATTGGAAGGAAAAGGAAGAAATTATTCCCTATTTAAAATATTTAAAAGCGGATAGTGCTGAAGCCACTATTTTGACCGGTACTTCAGATTTGCATAAAGCAGCAAAGATATTGGCACAGTTGGGAGCAAAGGAAATTATGCTTACCCATAAAGAAGGAGCACTTTTATATATAAGTGGAGAATTTTATCAAGCTTCTTTTTCCCCAAGATCCCTAAAAGGACGCAGTGGGAGAGGAGATACTTGCATTTCTACCTATATCGGAAAACGTTTTAGTTTAGAACCTTATCCCGCGCTATGTTTTGCTGCTGCTTTAACTACTCTTAAATTAGAAAAAGAAGGTCCATTTAGGGGAAATATAGAAGAGGTCGAAGCTTTAGTGAAAAAACAAAATAAAAAACAAGTACTAATTTAGTAATTGTATTATAGATATCTACTTAGATTAATAAAGAAATTATATAGATTATTAATAAATAAAGCGTGGGGATATATATTTAAGCTGTGTAATCTAATATAATATAATCTGTGTAATTATTTATAGATTAAAAAATAACAAGAAAGGAAATGTAAATTATGGAAAAAATTAATGTAGGTGTAATTGGCGTTGGTAGGATTGGACGGTTACATGGGCGCAATTTAAAATATCAGGTTCCTGGGGTAAAGCTGCTGGCAGTAGCTGATATATTTGAAGAGAGTGCCAGGGAAGTGGCTTCCCAATTCGAAATACCTATTGCTGAAAAAGATTATCGAGTTTTATTGGAAAATGACGATATTGATGCAGTAGTTATCTGTTCATCTACCGATACCCATGCTCAGGTAATTTCTGAGGCAGCCCAGGCAGGAAAATATATCTTCTGTGAAAAACCTATTGCTTTAGATGTAGAAAAAATTGATCAGGCTATCGCTGCTGTCAAAAAAGCAGGGGTAAAGCTACAGGTGGGTTTCAATCGCCGCTTTGACCCCAGCTTTAGAAAAGCAAAAGAACTGGTGAAAAAAGGAACGATTGGTACCCCTCATTTAGTAAGAATAACCAGCAGGGATCCTGAACCACCGCCTATCAGTTATATTAAAGTATCCGGAGGAATCTTTTTAGATATGATGATTCACGATTTTGATATGGCTCGCTATCTTTTAGATCAAGAAGTGGTGGAGTTAATGGCGGTGGGCAACTGCTTGGTTGACCCGGCTATTGGGGAAGCAGGAGATATTGATACCGCTATAGTTACTTTGAAATACGAAGGTGGTGCCTGGGGAACTA
>JAHLWJ010000024.1 GCA_019057975.1 Promethearchaeota archaeon
GCAACTCCTACCGCTCCACCTATGTCCGCGGCACCTGCACCACCAAGTGGTGGAGGGCCTCCAACAGCACCTAGTGCTCCTCCGAAGTCAGGACCACCTGTAGCAGGTGGACCTCCTAAAAGACCCAATTTACCACCAGCACCAAAATTACCACCTACCGGAGGCGGTCCCCCTAGTGCACCTAGTGGTCCGCCTGGCACTCCACCAAAAGCACCTAGTGGTCCACCGTCAGCACCTGCTTTTGCTAAAAGACCAGCAACACCTGGTGCCCCACCTAGTGCTGGACCACCCAAACCCCCCGGAGCTCCAGCAGCAGCACCCGCAGCAGCAGCACAAGCCGGTGGAGGTTTAGGCTCACTAAGAGATGAAATGCTTGATGAGCTGAATAGATTGAAGAAGATCATGAGGGGCGAGTGAAGGAGCACGACCTATTCGCCAGTCTATCTGATCTAATCAATATAATACTTATTTGAGGTAAAAGATTCAACAGAAATACATCCTCTTCGATATAAAAAGCTTTTTTGATATTTTTTTTTATAATAAAAACATTAAAATTCTGATCTTTTTACGTTTACAAGAAATATTATGTCCTTAACGTATTGATATTATAAAATTTTTTAATAGATAAAAAAGAGTCTTATATTAAAGGTCAGAAAGAGTCCTAGAAAAGACATATTCATCATAGAAAGTTTTGTTAGTGTAATATTAATTAAGATATTTAGGATTATAATATAATATTAGAAATTAAATAGTAGACAAGATATTTTCGAAGGGAAGAATGGGAAATCTTAATGTCGTAATGGATATAGGCCAGTTTTCTACCAAAATAGGATTTGCAGGAGAAGATTCACCTAATCAAGTATTTTTAACTATGGTTGGGAAACCAAAGTATCAAAGCGTGAGTATCGATTATGCCCCTCCGAAGACTCGAGAAGATGAACTATATGTGGGAGATGAAATCCAATCTATCGGGCTATATAAGATTTTTCACCCTATTGAAAAAGGGATTATTATTGATTGGAAGCATTTTGAAAACATTGTAGATTATATCTTTTATAACTTAAGAGTTGATCCCACTCTTGTTAATGTGCTCTTCTCGATTCATCCAATGTTTCCCTATAAAGATCTAGAAAAAATTTTTGAGCTCTTTTTAGAAAAGTATCAATGTATGGCATTCTATCCTGTTTTAGGCTCAATGTTAACCTTATATTCAGGAGGATTCCAAACAGGATTGATTATCGAAATTGGGGATAGTAATACAAGAATTGTTCCAATCTATGAAGGTTATAAGTTGGAACATGCAGTAAGAATTTTAGATATTGGAGGGAGAGTTTTAACTCACTATATGGAACAAATATTAGAATCTATTGGTTGGTCTGTTGATTCATCTATTCGAAGAGAACTAGTTAGAGTATTAAAAGAGAAAGCTTGTTTTGTTTCATTAGACTATAAAGAAGATTTAAAAAGAAGTGAACAATATAATAAAGAATATTCCTTGCCAGATGGTTCAACAATTTCTTTACAGGATGAAAGATTTAAGGTCCCTGAATTAATATTTAATCCGTCTTCTGAATTAGAAGAGGACTCACTACCAGTAGCAATTATGGATGTAGTGGAAGCTTGTGATTTGGATATTCGTCCAGAATTATTGAACAATATTTTTTTATCGGGAGGTTCTTCGATGTTTCCAAATTTAAAATCAAGAATGTATCAAGAATTGGAACTCGAATTAGCCAGGAGGAAAAAGAAAAATCAGGTTGTAAGAATCATTGCTCCAAGAGAAAGAACTTTTTCTGTTTGGATAGGAGGTTCTATTCTAGCTATGATACCAGAGTTCTCACAAAATTGGATAACCAGAGCCAGATATTTTAAAGAAGGTATTCCCCCAAATTTGTTATAGAAATATGTTTCTACTCTTTTTTTGTATTATCGTGATATTACTTTTAAATATATAATTTTGCTCAATATTTATTCATAATACAAATATTCTCCTTTAAAGGTCCTTTAAAAGATGGAAGAATTTGAAAACGACAATTTTTATAAGCCTGGTTATTCCATTTTATTTAATAAAATCAAAGATATCAAAACTCCAATAAAAAATGAAATTCTTATATCTCTATTAGATGGTCATTGGCATTCTGAGCTTGAATTAATAAGAATTACTAAGAAACAACATGGATATATTGGTGCGGTTACTTTAGGAACTATGATAAATTCGTTAAACCACATGATTAAAAATAATTATTTGGAAAAGAAAATAGTAAATAATAAGCTTTACTACAAAATTTCAGATAATTACGTAGGCTTAACTAGAGCAGCTTATCGATTTGACGCAAAGAGGTTCTTTTAGAAAGAAGTGAAGTTTTGTCTGATTAGAAAATAAGTTAAATTCATTCTTTTTTTATGCATTTCCCTTTAGAAATTTTGAAATCTTCGCAATTAGAACAAAATCCTTTTCCTTGCTTATCTTTAAAACCTTCATTCCAGCATTTAGGGCATATGTAATAATTATATGACTTTTCATTCTTTTTAAGATATACCTTAAAAATATTGAAGTTACAAATCGAACAAGTTGAATTTAATAATTCTATTTTTCCATTCTTGGGTAACGATAAATAATTCTTGCAACTTTCATCTGCGCAAACTAAAAATCTTTTATTTTTTAGATTAATAAATTTCATGGGACTTTTATTACAGAATGGACAATTAGATGAAGTAAGAGGAATAGTATAGTTCATTTTAAAACTATTAGCTTTAGAGATCAATTCATTTTTATTAGCTAAAAACTTATCAAATAGTTTTAAAAACTCCAATCTTACTTCATTTACAACATCTTCCATTTCTCTTCTTCTTTCTTTAATTTCTTCAAGTTTTTCTTCGACTCTTTTTGTAAAATTTGGTTCTAAAAAAGGTAACCATATTTTCATCAAATTTTCAATAATAAATTTACCTAAATCTGTTATTGAATATTGATGTTTAATTCTTTCTATCAACTTGCGAGTTTGCAGTATCTTTATAATAAAAGGTCGTGTTGATTTTGTACCCAAATGATTTTTTTCCATTAGTTTAAGTAACGAAGTGTCTGAATATTTTGGTGGTGGTTTCGTTTCTTTCTGACTCAATAAAATTTCCTTTATTGGAATCTCGTCACGAGAAATTTGGATTTGCTCTTCATACTTAGGTTTAAGAAAAGGGGCAATTTCTAAAAATCCTTCAGAAATTAATGATATTCGTTGAGCTTTAAAATGTTCATCCTTAATTAAAAGATTTAACACTTGTAGTGATTCTACTGCTTGTTCCCCAAATAATGCGAGATAATGACGTGCAAGTAAGTTATAGACTTTCTTTTGTAAATTATTTTCAAATCTCGAATCGTTTATTTCTAAGCTCTCGAGAGGGGTAATAGGGGGATGATCTCCAGCATCTTTCTTTCCTTTTGTTGGAACTATTCTATTAGCTTTTAGTAAATTAAGGGTATACTTTCCCAATTGAGAATGCGAAGAGAAATGTTTTAAAATCTCAATATGGTTAAAATCCGGTTTATATATATCACTATCTGTTCTTGGATAGGAGATTAATTTATTTAGATATAAGGCATTTATAGTATTTAATGCCACATTTGCTGAAATCTTTAAATTTCTAGTTAAAAGGATTAAAGCTTTTGAGGTATTTAATGGAGATGGAGGAGCTCTCTTTTTTAATTTTTGAGGTTTATCGATTATCTTAGCAATCTTCTCATCCTTAATTTTTTGAAATATTTGTTGTACTTTGAATTCTTGATCTTTTTTAAAGGGGTTTAATATATGATGAGCTTGAAAAGTTCCTTTTTCATGAAATAAGGCCGCATCTATTAAGAAGTAAGGTTCCGGTACAAAGCTTGTTATATCTTGGTCTCTTAAATATATGAGATAAAGAAGGCTGGTCTGAACCCTTCCAATTGAAGTAAATTTGACTCTAAATTTATTTAATATAGGCCGAAGTGTATTAGTAACTTCTCTAGTCGCAGAAAAGCCTATGAATGCATCAATAAGGGCTCTTGCCTCACCTGACTCACCCCAACTATACTTTGGGTTAATAAGATTATTGAATTTATTGATTATTTCATTTTTTTGTAATGAACTAAGCCATAATTGTGAAATTTTTATTTGGGGATTTGCTTGCTTTACAAAGGGAAGCGCATCAATTAGTCCGATATTGCATCCCTCAATATCAGCATCAGTCCCAATAATACAGTGATTTGAAATCTTTGAATATTCTTTTAAAGTTTTAATATATGGATTAGCATAACGTTTCGGAAATTTCTTAATTGCTTTAGAATTGGTAATAATTTCTCTAGGATTTGTTTTAGTCCAACTTTTGTAAGCTTCTGTATTTTTATGTTCGAGAAGATGACCACGTAACGGAATTACATATAGATTTTTCGATGGGACGGTGTATACATTTAATGATTTCGTTTTATTAATTGTTGTAACAGTGCCAAGAGCCTTTGCAATAGCTTCTGCAGCTTTATTTTTTTCGGCTACTATTATGGTTGCCATTATGGTTTTTTATTTACATGATATATTATAATATAAGTAAATTTTCGAAGATCAAATAATATATTATAACAGTTAAATAAATTACTGATTGTTATTAAAAGAAAAATACTGATTTATTATTTTGATTATTAAGAGATCTTCAATTCTTTTTGGCTCCACAATTTTAAATTGGTAGCGTGAATGTGAAGGTTGTTCCTTTATTAGGTCCATCTGAATCAGCGTGAATTTCACCACCATGAGCATTCACTATCCCTTTGGTGATATAAAGGCCTAATCCTGTACCACTATCCTTAATATTGATACTTTCAATAGGATCTGGTTGTTTAATTCTTTCAAATTTCTTGAATAACTTTCCTAATTCTTCTTCAGTGAGTCCAATTCCATTATCCTTCACTTTAAAAACGTATCCTTTAAACATTTTTTTTGCTGATATTTCAATCAAACCATAATCCGGTGTAAATTTAATTGCATTTGAGATCAAATTAGTAAAAGCCGTAAAAATACGTGTCGTATCCACATTTAACATTATTTCATGATTAATATCCAAACCTATCTCGAGATTTTTCTCATTAATCAGATAACTCAGTTCATCAAGACAATCATTTATGATATTACTTACATTAATTTGTTCTTTTTGAAGTTTTAATTTATCTTCATCAATTTTCATAACTTCGAAAAGTTGATCCATTAAAACTTCTAGTCTTTTGACATTTCTCTGAACAGTTAATAAATCTTCTGTAATTTCAGGGGTTAAACTACTTCTATACTTCATAAGGACGTAATCCGTATAACCTGAAATAGAGATTAGAGGTGTCTTTAATTCATGTGTAGCCATAGTTATAAAATCATTTTTAATTTGATCCATTTTCATCAATTCAATATTTTGTTCTCTCAATTTCTTCTCAGATTCCAATAAATCTTGCTGCAATTTGAATTTCTCAGTAATATCTGTAAAAGTTCCCTCAACTTCCAGAGGTTCTCCCTCAGAATTATAAATTAAGTGAGCATTTGAATTTATAGTTATAATTTCACCATCCTTCTTGCTAACCTGCGCAATAAAATTTCTGATAAACCCTTTTTCTTCTAGTTCTTTATAATATTGTTTTTCAATATCTTCGACAGCAAAAAACCTGGATGATTTTACTCCAACATTACTATCATGCGGCTTAAATCCTAAAATTCTATTAAATGCTTGATTATGCATCAATAATTTGCCCTTATATCCTCCTTTATAAAATCCTACATCCAAATTATTAACCATGTTTCGGAATTTTGCTTCTGATTCTTTTAATTGGTTTTCCATTTCCTTATTTTCAGTAATGTCTCGTAAAATTGTAATAACTTGCTCCACTTTACCTTCACTAAAGATTGGGATTTTTCGCGTTTCAGTGATTACCTCTTGATCATCCAACTCTGTAGTTTCCGTTGTAATGAGTGGTATCCCATTATCAAACACTTGCTCATATTCTTCACGGATTTTAGATTGTAAGAATGGAAAAGCTTCAAATATCTTTTTTCCAAATATATCTTTCTTAAAATTTAATCTTTCCAACCATTTTTCAAATTCCTTGTTTACTAGAATAATTCTTAAATCTTTATCTACAACATGGAGAGGGTCTCCTAATGAATCGATTGTAGTACGATACTGTCTGATAGACTCCCTCAATTTCTCTTCAGCATTTTTTTTTTCAGTAATATCTTGGATAATAACTTGATAAATGATTTCATCGTCTAATTCAATAGTTGAAAGTTCAGATTGGACCCAAGCACGTGTGCCGTCTTTTTTATAGATTTCTATTAATTTAGGTATTACTTTTGAATCAAAAGTTCTTCTTTCTGATAACAAATCAGGTAATTTCCTTAAAGTCCTTTTAGTATCAGAGGGGTAAATTCCAATTAGAGTTGAATAATTGTTTCCAATAAGATCCTCTTTATTATACCCAAACATCATTGGAATTGTAGAATTTATGTCAATTATCGCTCCCTCCGAATTTAAAAGAACAATACCATAAGGAGAATTTTCATATAGGTGTCGAAATTTCTGCTCAGATTCCATCAATTTTTGTTCTGCAATACGCTTTTCTGTTATATCGATAAATGTTATTAAGTCAGCAATTTTACCTTGGTAATTTATTGCTTTTGAGTATAGTTCTATCCATTTAATTTCTTTTAAAGGAGTTATTGTTCTACAAGTATAATGAGACATTAGATCTGTCTCACCATCCATTTTCTTTCTTATTTGTTCTAAAACATAAGGCAAATCATCGGGATGAATCGTTTTTGTGAATTCATTTCTTTTCCATTTACTTATTTCATTAATTGAGTAGCCAGTAATTTTAGATAAAGCTTGATTTGTGTAGATTACAAATCCCTCTTGTAAAATTATTATACCTAAAAAGTTTTGTTCAGCAATAGTCCTAAATTTTTCCTCTGAGTCTCTTAGTTCTTTTGTTCTCTCAAGGGTTATTTGCTCGAGCTCTTCGTTTAATATCCTTAATTCCTCTTCAGATTCCTTTAGCCTTTGGTTTGCAATTTTCCGAATTGTGATATCTTCATAAGTAGAGAGAATTCCAACTACTTTACCTTTTATATCATGCAAAGGAATTCTGTTTATTTCAAACCAGACTTGATTTCCATCAGTAGTAATTAATGATTCCAAGACATTATATTCCGGCTCATTGTTGTTTATTACTTTTCGCTCACATTCCTCAATATGAATTGACTTATCTTTAATCCAATTTAAATTATCCACCGTCCTACCAATGATTGATGTGGGATTTTCTAGTCCATTCAATTTTGCAAAATTTAAATTACATCCCAGATAAACCAAATCTTTGTCTTTCCAATATATTAATTGAGGAATATTGTTAATTACTAACTCTAACATTTCTCTTGATTTTCGAACAGCAGTGATACCCTCTTTGGATTGAAGAAGTTTCCAATATTTAATCTCTGGTAAAGAATCTGCTAACTGAGTATACCTAGTTTGACTCTGTTTGATTTCTCTCTCAATATCTTTATATTTTGTAATATCTTTACAAATGAGAATTGCTTTATTTTCATGATCTTCAACAATTCTTTTTCCTTTTATTTCATACCATCTAAATTGTTCCATGTCACTTTTGATTCTTGATTCTGTATTGCCATATCCAAATTTGAAGATATTTTTAATAAGCTTAGACACATTCTTAGAATCATTTGGATGGAAAATGTCAATTATATGCTTTCCCTTTTTGAAATCTTCAAAATTAGCATACTCACATACAAGTTTTTCATTAATAATAAATATTGGATCATCTATGTTTTCAGAGATAATTTGATTAATTTTATTAATTTGGGTAATTTTACTTGCCATTTTGGGGATTACCTCATTATAATAGGATATAATTCCTATCTTTAATTAAAATTAGAAGAGTTAAAAATATATTTTTTCCTATTGAAGTCCTTTTGTTAGAATTTAAGAAAAATAAATTTAATACGTTACTTATCCTAAGTTACCTGCCCATCCTCGTACTTTCTTTCTCATTTCTTCTTGTTTTGAAATTATCTCTGAATATTGAATTTCTGTTTTATTTTTTAAGTTAGCTAATTCGGGTACAAAATTATGTTGAATAAATAATTTTTTTGTTTCCCTTGAAATTAAACCATTAGGTATATTCTTTGGATTGTTTTGAAAGCTTTCAACTTTCGATTCCCAATCGTTTAAAAATTCATCAATTTCGTTTTTTAAATTAAAAATGGGAAGTACTCCTATATTATTTAGAGTTGTTACAGCAACATTTGCTCGTTTTAAACTGAACCTATTTCCATTGAAGGATATTGCAATGCCTCCTTCGTCTCTTACCCTCTGAAGCATATTAATATCTGTAATTGAATCTCCCAATACTATCATTTCTGATATTGCTATTCCTGTCCTTCGAGATATATCTTCAACAGCATTTTCCTTTCTTTTTCCACCTCTAACTTTTACTCGATTCATTACTCGAATATAGTCTGTTTCTTTTCCCATCCAGAAGAAATTGTTTAAATCTTCAATAACGCTTTTAAGATTTTTATTATTATTTAGATATTTTTGGAAAATTACATTCATTAGTAGTTCTACATCTTCTTCAATGTTATTAAGCCCTTTCTTCAAAT
Source organism: Promethearchaeota archaeon (assembly GCA_019057975.1). Next base: position 8,676 of record JAHLWJ010000024.1, read on the forward strand.
TTTTAATATTTAGTTCTGTGCAGTAAACATTGTCTTTTGGAATACCTAAAGAAGCAGTTACATTATGAGCAAAATGAGAATAACTAGTCGAAATAACGAATATTTCCCAATCTTTACGTAAAATATTTATTAATTCTCGACATCCTGGTAATAACCCAAGATCACTTTTTGCTAATTTTATCAATTCTTTGTCCGTATAACATGCCGTATAGAGAGGTGCCATTATTCTCAGGGTGTCTCCAGGTTGATAATCTGGAATGTTTAATGTTTCCTTTACTCCTGGAACATCAATAATATAATCATCGTAGTTAGAAATCATTCTAAAGAAAGCGCCCATATCATACTTTTTTAAATTAAACTTAGATTTATCGCCTAATAGCTTTCCAATTTCCGCCGCAAAATCAATAATGCTAATTGGTCCTTCCAAATCAAACAAGCAAATATTTTTTTTTCTCATAAACATGTAAAATTATCTCCTTTTAGTAGAATGATGCAGAAATATTTTAAAAAAAATTTCTATTAAAGTAGAAATAACTCTCACGCTATAACAAACTTTAAAAAATCAATATTATTCCATTTAGAAATTTTATTCAGGTCTATTTCAGAGAAAGTTTCAAATTTTAAACGATGGAATGGTATTTGAAACATCCTCTCAAAGAAATCTGGACCATATTTAATACTATTTATATCAGTTCTGTGAAAAGCTGTATAATTTAATTTATCCTCATATATCCTTTTCCAAGAATTACCTTCCTGTCGATATTTTATTGTTATATATTGTTGAAATTTACGCAAAATCTCTCTAGAATGTAGACGCTCACGAACTCGTTTTACCTGCTTTCTTGAAAGATTTGTTTCTTTACAAATCTTTTTTAAAGGTATGCGATTAATTATCCAATTAACCCAAGTGGATCTTGAAATTCCGTAGTATCTTTTTTTCTTGATAAACCATTCGTTAAAGGCGCAAATATTACTATCCTTTATAAAACTTTCCCAATATATAAAGTCTAAGTTTAATTCTCCCCTATAGAATGACCAAAACCAAGTTTTTAGCTTTAGCTTATCTTCCTGTTCAAATATAGATTTTAAAAAATTTAATATTTTTAGATACTTTTTTTCATCCAATTTGCCAAGAAACTGTTCATAAAGTAAAATTTCAATTACAGGCTTTAAAAATTCTTTATTCGCGTTATATCTACTACTTTTATTATAATCTCCGGAGAAGTAAGATGAAATTCTTTTTTTAATCTGCCTTACAGAAACCCCTATATCATAAAATTTCAATAAATATTCTTTAATTGTTTTATACTCAAATCCAAATGTCATCATCATGCTTACATCATACATTGGTAAATCGAGACCTATTCCACCACCACCTCCATGAATTTCGTTAAGACCATCAATCTTATAGTTTACTCCATCAATAAGACCTTCTATGTATAGTTTTTCTTTATGAATCGCAGTTGATATCGATTTATGTATTTCAAGAATTTCCCGTTCGAATAAATTTTCGCATTCTTTAACCAATGGCATTACTGCACCTTCTATCATATAAAATTTTTTATGACGAATTTGTGAATAATAATAACTAAAATCCTCTTCTGTCAAACCGTGAGTTTTTAGAGCTTGAATAATAACTTCTGCTTTCTTAGTCATAGTTCTTTTCGCTGAATATCTTATTATTGAGTCTGCAATATGTTGTGCAAATCGGATTTCTTCTTTTTCTGTAGTAACACCTAAATAATACTTATTACCTTTGGATTCATCCAAAAATTGCCACTTATAAATAATCGCCCCATATGCTTTTTTATCTAAGGTTTTTTCAAAAAATCTATCTCCTACTAGAGCTCTAGTTACATAATCTCTGATAAACCACTCTCTGGTTTCGGGATTCTGATATTCATATATAGATAAATATTTCTTAGCAAATTTCGGACTTATTTCATCAAGATATAATGGAAATCTATGTGATTTAATTAGATTATCAAGAATTATATCCACTTTCTCAAATAGAATGAAGTATTTTTTTTTAAAATTTCGCTTATAGTTCTCATACCAGCTTAATTCAACTTCCGATCTTGATATTTGAATAATCTCTTCTTCTTTATTAATTACACCGATTTCCTTTTTGGATTTAAGAAATTCAAATTTTAATTGATCAAATGGATTAAAATTTTCGATATATTTGTTGAAATTATTAAAACTATTGCCCTGATTTCGAGGTCTTGAACCTCTTTTATGACAGCGATTATCGATTTTTCGCGGACTCATGGTACCTCCATCTTTTTAATTTTTAATAGATACAACAATATTTTGTGATAATCTTGACTCATCGGTTTCTCACTCATTTTGTCTTTTAGTTATGAAAATTCTCTAAAAAATTGCTTTCTGAATTTATTGCATTTATTATGCTTATTTATTAATTAGGGGTATGGATTAAAAATCTTTAATATAAATATATAAAAAGAGAGTGTTGAAAATTAGTTATTATAATTTTTGTCGATTAAAGTTGAGTTTAAAGAAAATTCAAATAACTCTTTTATTAAGAGCTTATTATAGTTGAGAATTTTTTTAAAAAAAATATCAGAAAATATTCGAGTTTAGAATCTAACTTTAGAAATTTCTTGGATTGATCTTTCTTTCTCTCTTAATAATTTCTTTCCAGTTTGGTTCTATTGCGTCAAAGGTTTCTTGGGCAAGAATCTTGACTTCTTCATCGGAAGAACTAAGAAATGTTCCAATATACTCTAAGGCTCTTTTATCTTTAATTTTTTTTAAAGCCTCTATTATATAAATAATCCTATACTTATCTATCTCAGAGGTATTTAATTCATCTTTTAGTTTTTCTATAATCCTTAAAGTTGCTCGACTATCACCAATCCGTCCCAGAGCTTCTATAATCTTGTTAATAACGAGATGATCTTCTTCTGATCTTAAAGCACGACAAAGTAAATTTACAGATCTACCTTCTTTCATAATTCCAAGTTCTCTTGCTGCATCGGCTCTTTTTTGCCAATCCTCATCGTGAAAGAGCAGTTTTATTATTGTGTTAAATTTAACATTTTGTTCATGCCAATTCATTATTCAAGTAAAGCTTAATATTGAAATTATTATAAGTTGATGATTATAAAATATAAATATTAATCTTATTTTTTAAGAAGAGAATTCATATGATCTATTCGTTTTTGCAATAATTTTTGAGTTCCTACATCTTTCCTATGAAATAATTTACCTTTGATACATCCTACTCCGGCTTCCGCAATTTTTTCGGCTTTTTCAAGAGTATCAGAGATTCCTAACACACCCATTGATCTAGAAGTTGTTGTATAGACATTTTGTCCTTCTCTATAAGCTGAGGCATAATAATATTTTGCACCAGTCTTATCTAGATTTTTTTTATCAATAAGAATTTGTTCATCTTTTTTTGGATTCACTGGATAACCTTCAGGAGCGAGATATTTACAGACAGATGCTTTTTTCTCAAATTCATAACTTTTGGATAAGTTACCATTAATGATAGCCCAACAGATATCAACAAAATTACCTTTAAGAAGAGGTAAAACATTCATTGCCTCTGGATCACCCAATCGAGAATTATATTCTATTAATTTAATACCAGATGCAGTTTTCATGAATTGACCATACAAAAAACCTTTATATTCTACACCAGTTTCTGCCTTAACTGCTGCTACTGTTTTTTTCATATCTGCGAGGGCTTCATTAACATCATTTTGAGTGAAAAAGGGCATGAGATGATCTTCCATGCTATATGAACCCATTCCTCCCGTATTTGGACCCTTGTCATCTTCATAAGCTCTTTTGTGGTCTTGAACTAATGGAGAACCTATTACATTTTTCCCATCAACAAAAGCCTGTAGAGTAAACTCCTCTCCATCACATTTTTCCTCTAAGAGAAATCTATTTTTTTTATCTACTAATTCATTACAATACTCTAAGAGATCCTTTTTTGAAAAAAGGTGATCACCATAAACTTTTACTCCTTTACCTCCTGTAAGCCCTTCTGGTTTAACGACAATATTACCTTCGCCTATATCCTTTATATAACTTTCAACGCCTTCCATAGAATCAAACATTTTACTCATAACGTTTGATTGGATTTTATACTTTTCAAGCAGTTCTCTCATGAAAACCTTAGAACCCTCTAATTGAGCCGCTTCTATTTTCGGCCCAACACAAGGGATCCCACTTTTTTCTAAAGCGTCAACTATTCCAATTACCAAAGGGGCTTCTGGTCCAATAACGGCAAAATCTATACTATTTTTTTTACAAAATTCAAGGATTTTTTGAAAATCGGTTTCAGATTGGATTTCAATATTTTTACTCAAATCTTCTAATCCCGCATTCTTAAAACTCATGAAAGAAAATAAGCTCGCTCCCCCTCTAACAAGAGTTTCTCCTATAACATGTTCCCTTGCACCATGTCCTACAATCAAACAATTTACCATTATTTTTCACATTTTAATTAATTATAATTACTAACTAGATTAACAAATGATTTTAACATTAATTATTAACCAAGTAATTACTGCGATCTATTTAAGAAAGACTTTTGATACTTTTTAAAAGCCCTTAAAATTGAAATCCAAATTTCAAATAGGTAAAAGAAGTTTTTATAAGGTTTTTAAGAAGTAAAAATAGAGTCTACTATATGATATAGTTCATCTGTATTTTATTTAAATCGGAATTATTCCATTTTTACACCACATTTAGCACAAAACTTGGCATCTAACGGTAATTCATGTCCACAACTCGAACAAATTTTAGTTTTACTCTCTTCTTTTTGTTTTTCTCCGAGTTTAGCTCCACATATAGGACAGAATTTAGCATCACTTTCAATTTCCTCTCCACAAAACGGACAATTAACTTTTGTTACAGGTTTTTCAAAAACAGGTTGCGCTTGTTGTATAGAAGGTCTTGATGGAATTTGGACATTTCCAACTCTAACATCGATTGGTAATCTTAAAAGGACATTGGTCTTTGATGAAAGTGTAGCTGTTAAAGAAAAAATACCTTCCGCTTTAGGTATAATTGAAAATAATCTACTTTTCTTGTGTCTATTCCCAATCCCTCCATAACGCTCAGATTTAATTAAAGTTCTAATTTCAGGAGGCCCATTAAGCACTACTCTTACTTGGGGAAGATACTTACCTAGAAAATTTTGAACAACTAAATAAAATTCTTGTTTTCTATTTAAAGAGCCGTACACTGCTTCTGCGTCGTTCTTTAAACCAAACTTTATTTGATTACTCATTTTCTTTAATCCTCTTTAAGATTTATAGAATTTTATAATGATTTCAATATTTATATTTTTCTATATTCAGTACTATAAAATTGAGATTTAATATAAATCAATCTAATCTTTCTTTTGTATTTCTTCTTTATTCGAAAATTTACGGTACGCAAAAATTATTCTTTGAAGTGCTGTAAAGTTAGTACCAACAGCTAGTACCACCATTGTCCAGCAAATTGATGTAGGAAACCAAAGTTGTAAGATTGATCCTATAAACAAAATGGGAACTCGATCTGTTCGCTCTATCAACCCCACACTATAAAGATTATCAATTCCTAAAGCCTCAATCTTAGCTCGAGTGTATGAAGTTAAAAAAGCACCTATTAAAACTAATAAGCCAATTTCAATTTTCGTGTATCCTCCAAGGATAACACCAGTAAATATAAAGAAATCTCCTATTCTATCTAATGTTGAGTCTAAAAATGCCCCCAATTTTGTTGGTCCTTGAAGTCGAGCAACAACCCCATCTAGTTGGTCGAAAAATTCTGTAATAAATAAGCAGATAATAATAAAAAATAAAATGTTAAAAATAAAACTAAAAAAAGTTAAAATGGCAAAGAGTAATCCTAAAGATGTAATAACATTGGCAGGGATTCTTTTTATTTTGCGAGCTAATGGTAACAATAATTTTCCTGAGAACTTTTTCACTTGTAATAGCATGCTAACTTACATCTATTAATGTTATATACAATAAAAATAGTATAAAAGAAAAAAAAGGAATTAATTATAATCTATAAATTAGTTTGAATTTTTCTTCAATATATTTTAAAAAGTAGTCTGAATTCAAGTCTTCTCCAGTAATCCTTTTTATTAGATCATTAGCTCTGTAGATACTACCATATTGATGGATATTTTCTTTCAAATAAGATAATAGATTTGAGAATTCACCTTTTTTGTAATCATCAGCTAAATTAGGCATTTTCTCTAAAGCCTTTGCATATATCTGTGCACCATATAGATTCCCAAGAAAATAAGTGGGGAAATATCCTATATATCCTGATGACCAATGCACATCCTGTAAAACTCCTTGTGCATCATTAGGTGGAAAAATTCCTAACAATTCTTCAAATTTAGAATTCCATATCTCAGGTAACTCACTTACTTGAATTTTCCCTTCAATAAGATCTTTTTCGATTTCAAATCTTAAAATGACATGTAACCCGTAAGTTACCTCATCCGCATTCACTCGGATAAAGGAGGGATGAACTAAATTAATAGTTCTATGAAATTCTTCCATAGGAACATCTTTTAAATTTTCCGGAAAGTATTCTTGAAAAGTTGGATACCAATACATCCAAAATTCTTTACTGCGTCCAACAATATTTTCCCACATTCTTGATTGAGATTCATGAATTCCCATTGAAGTACCAGTGCATAGTATTGTATCGTGAAGCTCTTTTTTGATTCCCATCTCATAAATTGCATGACCGTACTCGTGGATTGTACTTGTAATGCAATCTGGAAAGGGTTCCGTCGTTCTTGTAGTAATCCTAACATCCATGGACGCAAGAGAAGATGTAAATGGATGTGTTACCTTATCTTGACGTCCATAACCAAAATCAAAATTCAATTTTTTAATAATTTTACTACTTAGTTCAAATTGTTTATCTTCATCATAATGCTTCTTAAATATCGAACCATCAGGTTTATCTGTTGAAGAATTTAGCTTCTTAACGAAATCAATTAATTTTGGTTTAATTGGATTAAAGATGTTAGCAATCCATTTCCTAGTCACCCCAGGTTCATAGAGATCTATTAAAGTTGAATATAGATCTGGGTGAGTATCAAGTTTTTCTGCTTTTTTCTTCTGTAATTCAACGGTTTTTTCTAAAATTTTCTCGAAAATCGAAAAATCGCTTTTTGCTCTGGCTTCTTGCCAAGTCTTCCCAGCTAATACACTAGTTTCTGCAATTTCAATAACCAATTTTTCGGGTAATTTTGTTTCTTGGTTATATTCTCTTGTGATTTCGCGTAACATAGCGCTTTCGATTTCGTTAAGAGTAAGTTTTTCAGCTTCTTTTATTAATTTTCCTACTTTTTCGGATGTTATTCTTTGATGAATTAACTTACGCATTAATGATACTTGTTTTGATCTACCTTCAACAGATTTATAATTCTGCATGTTAACTTCAAAATCCCAGTTCAGGAGCGATGAAATATAATCCAATCTCTTTATTTCAGCAAAATACTCTCTAAGTTCATTTATAACACTCATTTTTAAAACCTTTTTTAAAGATTAATGTAAATTTAAGAAAACTAGTTAACAGTATACAAAAAACTTTTGTGATTAAAAGTGAACTTTTGTTGAACTTATTTTGTTTATTTATAAAAGATAGCTAGGTTATAATGACTGTTCTTGTTTTACAAAAAAATTAGCAGCTACTTTAATATCCTCTATAGTTAAGGGGCGTCCTAAGGATTGCTTTAAATCAGTGACCAATTGTTCACATAATTTCAAACTAAGTGAACTTCCTTTTTCAGAAATTATTTTTTGAACTTCTTTGGCAAAATCAGAGATCTTTGGTTTTTTAATTTCTTTCGCTAAATCTTCATGAGGAGGAAACAATTCCATAGGCATTTTTAATTCAGATTTCTTTGTTTTTTCATCTTCTTTTTCACTTTTAGTGAATATAACAGGTTTAACTGGTTTAGAAGGTGGTTTTATAAGTTTTAGTCCTGATGGTTTAGTCTCTAATTTTTGAAAAGAAACCATTTTACTGGCAGATGCAGGGGGAATAATTTCTTCTTCAGATTCTTTTTGACTAACTTGTTCAACAGTAGGTGCAGTAGTGGGAAGAGGCTTAACTTTAATCTTCTTTTTAAATTTTAATTCTCTAGGGATTTCAAATCTCATATCTTTCGTGAGTTCTTTTCTAATCTCTTTCTGCTCTTTTAATTTTGCACTAAGTTCACTCACTTTTTGTTGAAATAGTTTGACGTGTTCAAAATCTTGGTAGAATGTGGAGATTTTAACAAGTTCTCTATACTTTGTTAATGCTTGGATGATATTTCCTACATTAAACAAATTTTCTGCTTCTTTTACTAATTCTTTAAAATTTTTTGGTAACTCTTTTTTTAGGCCTAGAACGTCTTTAATTAAAGCTTGAAGCTGTGATTTAGCATCAGGGGAATTTAAAGAGATTTCCTCAAATTCGGAAAAATTTAAATCATTCTTAATTCGTTTAATGTCTTCATCAGCCACTAAATCTCGTTTATTTCCGACAATTAATAGTTTAGAATAATTACTATCCATTTTCTGAATATTCATGAAATGTTGCATTATTTTTAAATGGTAATTTGCTAAATTAAATAACAGAATTACTAAATCAGAACCGCTGACGAATTTAGACCATAATAATGAAAAATTATCTCGTAATTGGAAATCCCAAATTTCAAAAGTCAATCCATCAATACTTAAAGTAGATGATTTCGCAAAATCCATTATCACTTTTTCATTATTACTTCTCAGCAAATCATAAAGTGTGGTCTTACCGCCATTAGTTGGCCCGATAATTGATATTTTTGAGTGCATAACTCTTTGAATTTGATTAAGAAAACTCAAGAACTCATCTAGCTGCTCAGTTGATTCTTTGAATTTTATAGGATCTGGAAATAATTCTTGGAACTTATTCATGACCTTTACCATTATTTCTTCTATGTATTGAAGTGAATCAACAAGATCTGTTACAAATAAGAAGTATAAGCCGTCTTTACCTCTATGGAAGATCTGAAAATTTGAGATTTTTCTGTTAATAACTTTACCAGGTATAGGCATTTCCATGTATTTGTTAATTGTTTCAATAATATTTTGTAATTCTTCACTTCCAAAAGCTATAGCATAATCCTTAACAAAAATATGTTCTTTTTCAGAAAAGATATGAACTTGACGAAGCATGATACATTAATTCTAAGGTTTCGATATAAAAAAAAAAGAAATACTAGTTAATAACTCTTTATAATTCACTTACTATTAAGTTTAAACATCTTGTATGGGATTAAAAAAAAAAATGATAAAAAATATTAGAATTTAGTCATTATTGTTTAATAAGATAAGCTATATTCATAAGATTAACAAGATGCAAATGCAACCTGATGATATTTTAAATTTTTTAAACAATGAATCAGAGAAGAAATTTAAGTCTGAATTAATAGACTTATTAATGAAAAGAATTGATAAACTTTGCTTTGAAGAATGCCAAATCGACCGCATCCAGTGCACTCTAACTCCCCTTTGTAGTCGCAGATTCTTACTTAAACTTCGAATAAAAAATAAGCTTAAATTAGATGATTTACCTAAGTTTTGTTATAGTGTTCATAAAGGTGTTGTTGAAAGATTTTTCAGAAATAAAACTATCGTCTATAGACCTTATGATGCCTATTTATATCTGATTGACTTTGTAGATGTATTTTTTCATGGAGATTATCGTAAATTAAATAAGTTTGTGTCTTTTAAAAATTGGGAGGAAGCTTTTAAGATTTTTGATGATCGAATACACAATAGGAATGAAAAATTCGATTATCTTCTAACAGAGAACTATTTAGTCTTTAAATTTGAAGATAGGATCCATGTAATATTTCTGAATGAACTATATGTCTTATGTAATGCAAATCGGGAGAATATCCCTGATCTTGAGTTATTACAAGGTGTTTGCAAGCTTTATTCTGGGATTAATTTCCCTGAAGTGAAATTGAGACTAAGACAATCCAAACATGTAGAAATTACTGTTAAGGTTCCTTTTGAGGTGTTAAATGAGATATCAACAGAACCTTCTATAAACAATGATTCTAAAGCAGATAATTATTTTTGGAATACATTTTGGGAAGATCTTAATGCTTTAACTCAATATTGTGATGAAATACATTTACAAATGGATAAAAATCAAAATCTAGAGATAATATTATATCTTAGTACTAAAACTAGTAATTACGATGGGGAAGAAAATCCTGTATCTCTTAGATTTAGGGATTTAAGGTTAATATTAAATTTTATAAACCGTATCTATCACGATTATTTTGTAATTTATGTGGATTAAAAAAAAGTAAATTATGTGGTTATAATGAGTGAAGAGGAAACAAATATTGCAGAAATCAAAACAATAAAAGATTTTGTTAAAGATGGAAGAATTGATGATGCCGTAAACATTATTGCTCTTTATCTTAATGATTCAACAGAAGAAAATTATATCGATAGAATAGAAAATATCCTTGAGACACTTTTATCTCTTCATGGGGGTAGAACTGTATTAAGGTTTTTACTTGAAAATTTAATTATTGATATTCCCTCTTTATTAGAAAATCTTTCTAAAAAAGATTCTGTTTTGAGATATACCTTTTTGTTATTATTAAAAACGATATGTGAAAATGAATGTGATTTATTCCTTCCGTATTCAGAAGACTTATTGAAATCAGATGATCCAAATGTACGTGAAGCAGATTTACAGTTAATACTTTACATGGCAGGTGGAGATGCAAAAATTGATGATAGATCTTTAGTTAACACAATTGTTGAAAAATTGACTGATGAAAAAGATTTTGTGGTTGAAAAAGCAATACAAACTCTAATAACTATCGGTGGAAAATCTCCAACGCTGGTGACAAAAATTTTATCTGATTATGCTAAAGAAAGATCAGAAAATGAAGAATTAAAAAACTCTATTGATACTATTTTGAAATCAATAGTCACCGTTGAAAAAATAGAGGAAATCGTTGAGGATGAAAAGAGTAAATTAGAAACACCTTCTGAAGAGATATCCTTAGAAGTGCATACCCATAAGGATTTAGAGAAAGAAGAATATAAGATCTTAGATAAAGAGTTTGAACTGAAAAGGAAAGGACTAGAGATAAAGAAAAAAAAATTAGAGTTAGAGGAAAAAGAGAAAGAAATTGAAGAGAAAGTGATTCAAACAAAAGAGGAAGCATTGAAGTTAAAAGAAGAGATGTTGATAAAGGAAGCTCAATTTGGTGAAGAAACTGTGACTAGAGAAAAGCTCCCAAAAGTAAAACTTCCTAAAAAATTGAAAAAAGAAGAATCAGAAATCATTGATAAAGAGCTTGAATTAAAAAAGAAAGACCTTGAAATCAAAAAGAAAAAATTAGAAATTGAGGAAAAGGAGAAAGAATTAGAGGAAAAAGAAATTTTGGAGCGAGAAAAGGCTCTAAAATTAAAAGAGGAGTTAATTGAAAAGGAAAAGGAGTTATCTCAGGTGGAGTTAGAACTAAAGCAAAAATCTATTGAACAGAAAGAACAAAAGATTAAAGAAGAAGAAATGAAAAGAGTAGAAGAAGAAATGCAAAAGATTCAACGAAAACTCGAAGAAGACGAAGATTAAAACTAAATTTTATTCCTCCTTGCCGTTTTCCTCTATATCATAATCTAAACTTGATTCAGGTTTATTTTCAGATATTGGTGTGGAATGTAATCTTCTTACTATCTTTCTTATATCCTCTACTTTGACACTTTCAGGAGGTAAACTTACCTGAATTTTCTTCGCAAGATCATATGCAAGTTCTATATATTTCAGATCTTCTAAGAATTCAACAACTTGAATTTTTGTGTCATTGTCCTGAAGCACTTCATTTCCGTACTCCATTAATTTCTCTTTTAGAATAATATCTATTTTATCAGTTCGCTCGAGATGTTTTATTTTATTAACAAGTTGCTTAAAACTATTCATTATATTATACATTTCGGATTTTGCATAGACATCAATATTTTTTAATACATAAAAGATATATAATTCTGCTTTCTCCCATCTTCTAAATAGAAGACTAACCTCAACTAATTCTAATAGTGCTTGTTCATAAAGAAATTTACTCTCAATATTAGGTACAATCTTATCGAATATCCAATCAAGTAAATTAGGTTGATCAAACTTGTTTATTACATCAATCAGAAACTTTTCAACAGAGTAATAGAGCTTGGCATTTTCTGTTTTAGTGGCTGAGAGAAATGAAACTAATGCATACTTGACTCTGCCCATCGCATCCTCTAAATTGACTGGTGTTTCAGCGAATTTATAGAAGGCTGATTCTAATATTGGTTGTATTTTATCCTTTGCTTCAAAATCATAAACAAAATATTCCCCCCATGCAGGACTGTTTTGACCAGATTTTTTAGATTTTTTATCACCTGTGGCTCTAATGATTTTTGGCTGTCTTGCTTTTATTTTTTTTGAAATTTCTTTTGCGTATTCTTCAGTTATAAATTCCAAGATTATTTTATTTTTTTCTTTAGGAACAATTAGCTTAAAGAATACCTCTGAGTCTTCTTCAAATAATAACTCTCTTAGATTTTTTGGAAATGTTATTCCTGTTTTTGTTTTTTTGACAATATCCTCAAAAATAGGGTCATCATTCGATTTCTGATTGTCTGCCATATTAATCTAAAGGTTTAAAGATTTAATAATTATTCCCAATCTTATTTAGCTATAAATAAAAATGGAATAATGAAAGAAACAAGTTTAGATTTCTTACCTTTTATCCTGTAATATTTACAAGTTCTACGCCACGATGATGAAAATTTTGGTCTATAAAACATAGTATAGCGTGACCTTCATGAACATACACAATAGGTACTGGATAAGAATCAGCATTTTCAATCATACTTTTTTTAACAAATAAAGGAAGTACTGTTTTACATACTCGACACTCAACCATGATCCTTTTAACTAAACCTAAATCAGCAAAATTTTTTATAATGTCTTCAATAATTTCTTTAAATCCGTGAAACATTGCTGGAGTGAAGTCTCCATACGACATAATAACTTTTACATCATACATTTCATGAAATTTAAAACTTACATGTTCAAGCAGTGCATCTAATAGCTGAAACTGAACTTTAATATGCGCTCCAACAGTGTAGAGTAAACCATTCTTCCGAATGTAAGCCAATTTCATATTTCCTTTATCTTTATGGAAAAAGATATCGCTTACAGGGTTTCCTTTAACAATATTGAGATCTAAATCAAATCTTCTGAAAGATTTTTCTGGTTTCCATTCAAATAAAGTAGATTCTTCATTACTGATGTTAATAAATTCAAGAAATTCACCGATATTTCTATAGACAGGCATCAATCAAATTCAATCCAATTTAATTTAACTACTTAATGATCTATACATTTTATATATGTTCCAATTATAAAATAAAAATCATCTTTCTTTGAATCAGATAAAATTATAAATTGTTTGTATATAGTATAAAAATAATAAAAATTAAGATAGATTTGAAAAATGATTTATTTAGAGCAAACTCTTAATATTACTCCGGCTAGTCCAGATATTAGGGATGATTATATTAAGATCGCCCAGGAATTATTAGTCCCTGCATGTAAACGTCTTGGAGCATGTTTAATAGCTGCTTGGAATGGGAATTACGAATGGGTTATGCAGACAACTCAAATATTTGAGTTTGATGATATAGACGCCTTGAAGAATTTTCGTATTAATGCTAGTCAGGATAGAGAATGGGGTGAATATATGGCTCAATTAGAAGTTTTTGCCCCAGAACGTCGCACTCGATTACTAGAACCAACAGGGGCAGTCCCCCCAGAAGTACTGCATAAAGCGATAGAAGAAAGCCAGAAATCCCCACTCAAAGTTTACAGTATGGCGATTCTCGAAGTAAATCCCGGTAAAATGTCTGATTTTATTGCGGGGGTATCTACAGGATATAAAGTTGTACCAATTATCGCTTGTTGGCGCCCAATTGCAGGAAGCCCAAATCAAGTGATTGATTTATGGAAGGGAGATGTATTATTTAGTGCTGAAGCTATGGCTTATCGTCCTTTCAGTAATGATCAACAATGGGTTCGACAACTTCGAGAAAATGCACCGAAAGAAAGAATTGTTCCATTATATACATTACCGTATTCTCCACTGAGGTAGGTTTTTTAATAAATCCTAAAAGTTCTTTTTTTTTATTTTCCTTTTTATTTTTTGAGATATAATATTATAAAAAAAATTTTAGTCTTGTCTTAATTTGTTAAAGTTGAAATTCAATACGTAGAAAGAGGTAAGCTTAGTTGAATAAAAAAAAACTCAAAAGAGATCTGGATTCATATCAAGAAACTCAAAGAGCCGAAGAGTATAAAAATTTAACTTTTACTGTAGTATTAGTAAAACCTGAACATTCTGGTAATATAGGAGCTATAGCTCGTGTTATGCGAAATTTTAATTTCGAAAAGTTTGTAATTTTTAATCCAATTGAAAGCAGGGAGAATATTTTAAACTACGAAACTCAAGGATTTGCCATGCATGGAAAAAACATTTTGATGGATGCTGAGGTTATAGAAGTAGAAGAACAAAAGAATCACATGTCAAATTTTAAAATGCTACTTAAACAATTTGATTTGGTCATTGCGACTACGGCCAAAGGAGAGAGAAATTCTAATATAAAGAGATTATCAATATTTCCTATAGATTTATCACTTCCACATTCAACCAGTCCCTTAAACATCGCAATTTTATTTGGAAGAGAATCTCGAGGATTAACTAATGATGAGATAGGTCTTGCAGATATCTTACTAAGAATACCTACAGGACTAGATTATCCTGCTTTAAATATATCACATGCTTGTGGTGTAATTTTATACGAAATATTCAAAAAAATACATATAATAAATATTGGAAGAGGAGTTCATCCTGTTTTGTTAGCGGATAGAGAAGACCGTCAATTACTTCAAAACCTAGTTCAAAACATCATAAATAAATTAAAAATAAGAACTTATAAAAAAGAAAATGTGAAATTTGCCTTTAGAAACGTTTTTGAACGATCACTTATGTCAAAGAGAGAATTAAGCTTGATTACAGGTGTGTTTTCCAAAGTTGATAGTATACTAGAAAACTTAGATCTTTATGAAAAGTAATTAATAATTGGACTCCTATTATGTTAAAATGAATTTTTAATTATTTATCCATAGTGAAATTAAATGAATCTAAATAAAACACTCATAGCATATGTGACAAAATCGGGTGTGACAGAAGAAAACGCTAAAATCATTTCAAATATCTTAAATTCCAATTATGGTTTTGAAGTTGATCTAATTAATCTAAAGGAAAATAGTAAACCCGATCTTTCTCAGTATGATAATATCATTATTGGCAGTGGAATTAGAATAGGAAGATGGTATGGAAAAGCTAATAAATTTCTTAAAAATGACTTTAAAGATAAAAAAGTAGCCATCTTCTTATCTTGTGGCACTGCAGGGGTTCCTGAAACCTATCAAGAGGCCATTACAAAATACATAGATAATAAATTATCCAAATATCCGCAAGTCAAACCCGTGTCAACAGAAACATTTGGGGGAAGATATTCTAATTTTGATTATACTGATCCAGAGAAAGTTAAAGCATGGGCATTAGAATTAGGAAAAAAACTTAGTGCGTAAACATCAGTTTATAACTCTTTTTTATTTTTAATTTAGTTGAAAAGTAAAAGGGATCTTCAAGAAAATTGAAGGATCATAATTACTAAGCCCACATCGAAAATCCCCCATAAGGGGAACCATCATAAGCTACAATTGATTTGCCTTCTTCATTATGACCAGTTATAATTCTTCTTAATTTTCTTTCCATTCTATATCTAACCTCCTCCTAATATATTCGTTCATTTCTTTTTAGAGCCCCAATCTTTATTAATATTAATAATTAAAAGTAATTAAAAAAAATGGTGACAAAAAATTTCACAATTTATGAAAGCGGTTGTATATGAAAAATATGGCCCTCCGGAAGTCTTGAAGATGAAAGAAATAGAAAAACCTACTCCGAAGGACAATGAAATACTCGTGAAGATTCATGCGACAACAGTAACAAAAGGGGACGTGACATTTCGAGATGGCTTTAAAAGATTCAATCCCTTGATACGGTTCTTCGCGCGATTGATGTTTGGTTTTGGAGGACCTAAAAAAGTATCTGTATTAGGGCTTGAGTTAGCCGGGGAAGTTGAAGCAGTAGGTAAAGATGTAAAACGATTTAAGAAAGGTGACCAAGTTTTTTCATCTCCCGGTTTTGGTTATGGCGGTTATGCTGAGTACATATGTCTGCTTGAAGAGACTGGCAAAGGAAGATTCCCAAAAGACGGGATGGTAGCACTAAAACCTACCAACATGACCTTTGAAGAAGCTGCCCCTGTTTCTGGTGGGGGAATAACCGCATTAATTGTGATTAGACAAGCAAATATCCAGAGCGGACAAAAAGTCCTTATTTATGGAGCTTCTGGAAGCGTAGGTACTTTTTCGGTACAGCTAGCTAAGTACTTTGGGGCAGAAGTTACCGGTGTATGCAGTACCACGAATTTAGAATTAGTGAAATCTCTAGGAGCCGATAAGGTAATTGATTATACTAAAGAGGATTTTACCGCAAGCGGTGAGACCTATGACGTTGTTTTTGATGCCGTCGGAAAAGCCTCGCCTTCACAATGTAAGAAGGCTCTAAAGAAGGGAGGAATCTATCTTAATGTTAATAAAGATTCGGGTAATGGAAAAGCTTTAAAAGTTGAAGATCTCCTCTTTCTCAAAGAAGTTATTGAAGCGGGAAAGCTTAAATCGGCCATAGATAGAACCTATCCGTTGGAAGAAATTGTTGAGGCTCACAAATATGTCGATAAAGGGCATAAAAAAGGAAATGTGGTAATAAATGTGAGTGGTGAAAAGAAAGGAAAATAATGGTAAAAAAATGAAAGCGATTGTATGGACGAAGTATGGACCACCGGAAGTTCTTCAGCTCAAAGAGGTAGAAAAACCTACTCCCAAGGACAATGAAATACTGGTAAAAATACATGCGACAACAGTAACATCAGGGGACTGTGAACAACGAAGTCTCAAATTGGCATTCTTGTACCGGCTCCTCATGCGACTATATATTGGTATCAGAAAACCAAAGAGAATAACTATACTAGGGATGGAGTTATCCGGAGAAATTGAATTAGTCGGCAAAGATGTAAAACGATTTAAGGAAGGTGACCAAGTTTTTGCAGCAACCGGTTTTATTGGTATGGGTACTTGTGCTGAGTACATATGTCTGCCTGAAGAACCTGAAGAAGGGAATAAGGCGACCAATAGTCAGGTGGCAATAAAACCGGCCAATATGACCCATGAGGAAGCCGCCCCC
>JAHLWJ010000212.1 GCA_019057975.1 Promethearchaeota archaeon
GATTACACGTTACGATTATTGGAATTTTTGGTGGATTTATAAAATAATGAAGGTGAAATTGGATCGTATCCGATTTTATTACCTGTTTGGTTTTTCCTTTTAAGATTTTTTTCATTATTAGCCCAATTGAGCGATTCAATGAATCTGAATCAACTATCCACTTTTCTGTTGTTGGATCCACAACACCAGCTCCACCATCAAGTGACTTAATAAGCGATTCAGTGAAAACACTTGGAGATCCTGGTCTCCCATGAGAAAAATCACCATAGAGTGTAGAATAATAAATTGCATAATGTCTTCTCTTTGGTTTAGGAGGATCAAATCCTTTTATAATTGTATCACCGAAAAAATCAAGTGAACTTGTTACTATGTCTGAATGTGTTCTACAAACATCAATAAAAAAACATTGTTCTCTTGCTTTGCACAAATCCATTCCTAAATAAAAATTCGTAAAATCGATTGCATCAACTAAAGGGTGACTATCAATTGGTTTCTTTTCCCCAAAACTATTTAATAAAAGTGTTGTGTGTTTTCTCGTACTCAAACCATGACCACAAAAATAGAATATCATAAGATTATTCTGATTAGTATCACCAAGTTGTATCCAATCAAATATAGCTTGTTTTGTGGTTTCCAAGTCAGGACAATCAATATCTAAATCCTTGTCCTTTTCAGAAATTAGAAGTTCTATTGAAGCTAGCGGTTTTTTAGGATTATAGTATTTTGTTTTCAACCACTTTGCAAATGCTGTAGCGGAAACTGGTGGAGAACTTAAATAATCCAATCCACAATTGCTAGCATCAGGATATTCTCCTACACCTATTATTATTGCGTGAGTTGCAGGTTTCTTTTTACTTATAAGTTTTTGATCCTTAAACACAGAAGTCATTTTATGTTTCCTCAAAATCTTTTTAGATCTTTTTTAACTTATTATTTTACATTTTGTTATTCTTTCCGAGGTAAAGCTTAATCGTCCTTAGCATGAAAATGATCATTGAAATCGATTGAATTCCCATAATATCGCCTTATTAATTTTTCAAGGTTTATAATTAGATAAAGTTAAGGCTTAGTTCTTTTTAAAAATTGTGCAAAAATGTCAAAAAACCTCATTTAGCTTTCCATTTTCAAACACAATTAATAGTAAACAATAAAGATTCCCGTTTTTTCTTTAAAAACATTGATATAACAATAGGTAACCACATTACTTATGTATGTAGAAAATAAATCTATGAAAACAACAAGTTATGGACTCTGTATTATTTTTCTTTTTTTTTTCAGGTATATTACTACAAATCCAAGTAATAAATGAACCAGCTCTACACCACAATGAAGAGACGCTATCAATCTCAAAAAAAAAGAATTTATTTGATCCTGTTATGCTTAATAGAATGAATTAAGACTCAATCTTTTTATTAGGCTCAACTCAATAATTAATTAAAAAGAGGTTTTATTGAAATCAGACTTAAAATCATCTTTAGATGTGAAATTCTAAAGACTACTCAAAATGATTTTTTTTAGCTTTTTTTTTAACTTTTTAATCATTTATATAATTGACTTCTCTTTATAGAGATGTTTTATCAAGTTGATTGCTTTATTTAATCTTTTCACAGGAATTTTCATTGAAATCAGACTCTGAATTTACCTTTATAAACGGGAATTATTCTTCTAAAAAAGTTTTTTTATAAGTATCGAAAATATTGGGATTATATTATGAGTATAGAAGTGATTTGATGTAAAAACCCGTTACTGCGCGAATCTAAAAAAGTGGAGCTCCACTTCAAACACAAAAATTACTATTTGGTGTTGGAACACAACAAAAGTTGCCTACTTTCTATGTTGAAAATCATAAAAAAGCGATACTTGAAATTACATTTAATCTGAGATAAAGGAATGTTATACTATGTGATGATAGAAAAATTATGTTCTCATGAATATCCCTCGAAGTTCTTTTAATATTATGATTATGTTGTATTTAACTTCCTAATTTTTCTTTTAAATATTCCTGTTTTTAAATCTATTCATTATGGATTATTTCGAAGAGGTTTTAGGAGGAATTGAGTATTTAATCGCACTTGGGTCGATTCTGGGCTTATTAGGGTTCATAATTGGGATAGTTTTACTAATTTGGGGCGGTCAGCGGTATCGAAATAAGATGATTGGCGTTATTGTCGCCTCCTTTATTCTTTTAGGAGTTTGTGGACTTTCTACTGGGATTAAATACTTCAGGATTTTTAGATAAAAAAAAAGAGTTTAGAAAATTTCTAATCTGATCATAACGAGAAGGCTGTTCAAAGGAATAGTTGATGATCTCTTGGACATTCCAAGCGTTTCAGAAGATTTATGGTTCTGGTTGTCGTCGTACTTTATTTTTTGAAATAAATTATAAATTCGATCAAATCGAAATCATTGAGCTTGTTGTAAGATCCGAAAGGAATTATTGCTCTAATTGTATATATAATGGAAATATTAGAGAAAAAAGAGAAATTAAATTACATTTAAAAGTTTCGATAATCCTTAGAAATGAAGATCCGCCAACAACAAGAGGGTTGAGGAAACTATACTTAGAAATTGTTTGTGATGTTGAGTGACAAATCCTTAAATGTAAATTTCATTTAATATGAAAGTCGGTAGGTGATTATTGCCTTAGTAATAGATTATGTTCCACATGAGAAAAAAATGTATCTGAATCAATAGATAAATATCCAAAACCAACTAATATGGGATTGAAGAAATCCTTTATTATGTTGATTGGTTTATCTTGAATTAACTCACTGCTATAGACTTTTTCAATTGGTTCAAGTTGACTCTGCCTGAATTTTGAGCCAACATGATAATCAATGCAATTTCCTATTCCTTTAACTTTGAATTTGATCAGTAAATCCCCAAAATAATGTAAATGATCGTATAATTTTGAAATAAAATTAAAAAACCCCATTAGATAATCTGCGTTAATCTCTCTATGGAATAATATTTGTTGAGGAAGAATCCCTCTCTCAATTACAAGACTAAGATCTTCTTTATCGTAAATATCATTAATTTGATAAAAATCTTCCAATTCATAATCTTCATAAACATCATAGCTTAAATTATAAATAAGAATTCCATCCTCCTTTATAATGCAAGATGCTGGATGTTCTCCTTGATGAAACGGGAAAAAGTAATCATTAACTCTGAAAGAATCCCACACACTTTGACCAGTTCTATATACTATATCATTATGGAAATTTGGTGTTTTTGGTATATTTTCGTTTATAAAATCATTCATTTTAACATTGATTTGAAAAAGTTCTTCTCCGTATTGAATGGGACATACAATGAGTCTTATTTCTAAATTATGATCATCATTTAGACTGACAAATTCTTTTTCTATTTTATCAAGTACTAAATTAATTGATGACTCCTTTTCAGAAATTAACTTAAATGCTTGCTCTATTTCATATCTTTCCATTGGCACTGAAGAAAAATTAGTTCTCTTATAATACCTATGAGATGTCTTTGCATAGTGGAGATAAGGGTATTTTTTTGGTACATATACCACATATACTTGTCCTTGGTTTGTTTCAGTTTGAATATCTACAGGCCAAATTTTAACGTTTAATGGAGGATCTATACCATTATGAGCAACATGGTCTAATTTTTCTTTTATTTCTTTTGGGTCCATTGGATTAATATTAACTGGTTTGTGATCTTCTTCAAGAATTCCATAAATTATATTTCCACCATCTGAATTTGCGAAAGAGGAAAGAGATTTTGCAATATTTTTATTACTATTTAGTTCTCTCTTGTATTCTAAATGTATATTTTCTTCTATGCCCATTTTAATTATATGGTCCAAATCTTCTTGGATAATTCTTTTATCTCCAACGTTCTTTGGGAAAAAGAGCATGATATTACAAAGACCTCACAAAATGATAATAGAAGATAATCTTAAAGATTTTGTCTTCGATAAAGCTTTAGGGATTTATTTTCCTTATTAAATTCCTTATCTGTTTGTAAAACTAATTCAAATTTAGCACCACTATTAAAATCCAAGTGGATAATATTATTACTACTACCAGGATAAACTTTATCGTTTGGGTAATTTTTTTCCAAGAGTTTCGTCAATTTAGGATAAAAGACCTTACGATTAGGATTTCCTGAAACAGCAAATATTACATCTTGGTCGCTATCAGGTCTCTGTTTTTGTCTTGCTCTTGAGCCTGCTGGAGAGATCATGGCTAATCCAATTTTTGAATTTTGTAGCACATTTGTAATACTTTTCATTTTTTTTTTGTAATGTTCATCCGGTAACTCTTGTCTCATGATTAAAAATAAGATAAATAAGTATTTAAAACTTCACTCCCTTAAGGTCAATTTGGTAATACTTTAAGAGAAATCGAATATTAGATTGATAAACGATAAAATTAACATAGTGATTAAAGCAAAAATGAAATCAAACGATATTATTAGAGAGGGGAATAGTTTATTAAAAAAACATAGAATTTTATTTAAAAAATTAATTCAGATTCCAGAGACAAGAGAGATAATGTTCCGTATTGACATTGAAGAAAATTTAAATATTGGAAAACCTCGATTCAAAAACAGACATTATTCTTGGCCTAAGGATTTATTGAAAGTTTTAAGAGATCATCTAGAAGATACATGGAATTATTTTGATAAATATTCACACTGGATAGATAATTCGTTGATGTCTCTAATTTCATATCCTAAGAGAAATGAATCCAAAAAATCGATTATTTTTTTATTAGAGAAGGATATATGGGAAACTATCGAGGTTTATGGGGATTATCTCATAGAAAAAAGAGAAGACCATTCCATAGTTAGTTATCGTCGTTTTGATAAAAAGATAATATCATTTGTTATCAATACGATTAAAGATGTAGAAATTGAAGCTTGGATTTGTAAAGATGCGATCAAACAAATCAAGGAACAATTTTATTATCTCTGGACCAAGATTGAAACTGAAATTAATGTGTGTATTGAGGAGAAGTACCACAAAGAGCCAAAATTATTAATTTCTTCTATCTATCTCATTGAGCAATTAAAAAAAACCAAAGAAATCGTAGAAAATTGGCCTGAAGCGGCTCTTTTAAATTTAGGTCGCATTTGTGAATTGTGGTTGCTGATACTGCTTGATAAAGAAAGTTCTGGATTTAATGAGGATTCGCTTAAATTAGCTGAAAGAAATAATATAATAGATAAGGATGAGTTCAAATTTTTGAAGAAAATTAGGAGAAATTACAATGATTTGAAACACAAGAGATATTATAAGGTAGATAAGAGTTTAATTTTCAGCTTTATTATTGATTTTTCTAAGTTCTTTAAGATATGATGCAATTTCCTCTTATATTCTTGAAAGGTAAATTTAGAGCCTGATTTCGAAGGAATTTTAATAGAAAAAAACCCCCTTTTACATTTGTTCTTATTATACTTGGCATTCATTAGTATAAGCTGAATCGAACTTTTATAATTCAAGATTGTATCGTATTATATCATTTCTGTGGATGTATTGGTTTATTGATTTATAGAATGGAGATAATTTAATTTCAAACGCAAATTTATCTCCTCTCCTTTCAGGATCAGTTTCTAGGGCGTTTTTTATCAATAAAATTATGAAGTTTTCAGTGAAAATTTTCTTGAATTTCTGTTTAAACTTCTTTTTACTTGGATATTGAGGATTTTCATCAATAATAATTTCTGGATATGCCTTTAATAAAAAATCACGATAATTTCTTATTGAAAAGTTGACCAAAACTTTTTCATAAGATTTTGGATTGTCTTCTTTCTCTTCCATTTGGATTAATAGGTTAGATTCTGTCTTACATTCATTTAATTCCTTTGATAAACCTTCTCTTTCCCTCTTAGTTAAGGTTACACCAATTGTATTAAACCATTTAGCGAATAATTCTAATATTTCCTCTGGGTTGAAATTTTCAGTTATAAATTCTGGAAAGAAGAATGCGCCATTATCTCCTATTAATTCCTTTTTTTCCTTGTATTTTTGCGATCTTTCGTAATCCAAGAAAAAAAAATAATTTCTTTCCTTTAAAGGTTTGTTAATAGTTAATGCTTGAATAGTTTTATCAATCCCTTTAATATTTTCGACTATAATCGGAAACCAGGACCCTTTAATTTGAAAATAAGAATCTATAATTTGTTTTTCTGTTTCACCTTCCACATATAATATAAAAGGGCTTGAAATAAATAAGCTAAAATCAGCTAATACAGATCTTCTAAATTCTATGACTTCCTTCTCCTCATTAAGACAACAATAAGGTCTTTCATTTTCTTTATTTTTAGGCCATTGTAACAAATTATGCTCAAATAATTCCCATGATACTCTCGTTAATTGCCTTAGTATTAATAAAATATTTATAAAAATGTTTAAATTACCGTAAACTTTTGATAATTTATCATTAGGCATCATATCGATTAAATCTTCCCATGCTTCAAGACCATCTACTCGGTTTTTTGAGGAGTGGACAAAATGCCAATAAATCCTTATATAAAACTTTTTTAAGATTTCTTGTTCATCTTCAGTTAGAAAATTCTTCTTATTGTTCATTAAATTATCTCTCCAATTATTATAATTTATTAAAACTTCATCTCGTTCCTTTCTATCATATCGAGATTGGCATATTAAAAGAGGTTGAACAGAAATCCCACTTGGAGTTATTATATACTCCCTAAATAATGACAAAGAATCCAGCTTTATCCAAATTTTTAAATAATCCGGAGTTAGCCAATAAGAGTGGATTAATTTTGGATAAAAAAAATCGTGATATGCTTTATTTTGCTTATTGACTTCTTTTAAACCCCGTAAATTTTTCTTTTTCTGTTGATTTTTCTCTTTTCTTGTCCTCTCCTTCGATCTATCAACATTTTTGTTGTAACTCTTGAAGAGATCTTTGTTAGTCTTTTTAATCCATTTTATTTCTTCTTTCTCAATCTTTAATAAAAGTTTTTTTTTCTTTGTTTCATTCTTTTCATACAGTTCAACTTTACCTTTTCTTAAATAGTAATAAAACCGTGATTCTTTCCTAAAGTTATTTTTATAACAATCCAAATATAAGATGAATTGAAAGAATTGGAAAGGGTGGTAGTATTTCAAGATTTCATTCATTTTTTCTTCTGAAGGTTCTTGGGAATAAAAAATTCCACGATTTTCCATCTGTTTTTTTCCGAATTTTGACCCTTTTTTATCAATATGAATTGGATGAAATAAGTCTATCTCCTCTAAATAATCCATTAAAACATTCATTATCTTTTCTTTACTGGAAAATATAGTATAACCCAATTTTACTGCCCAGTTCCATAATTCTTTCCTATTTAGAAGATTACGACGTAAAAAGGGTGAAAATTCCTTCCAAATGTCAAAAACCGTTTCCCACTCAGACATAAGATTTCACTAATTCATATATTTAGAAATAATTAATTGACTTTAATACATATTATTATTTAAATTAGGGAAATGCTCTCAAAAAACACTTGCTAGAATTGAAGAAATTAAGAGGTTTTGAATACTTCTTTATAACATTTTCTATCTAATTTTTACATCTTTTTATTAATTGGATTAAGA
>JAHLWJ010000025.1 GCA_019057975.1 Promethearchaeota archaeon
GCTTTCAATTTTGTTAATTGGTTCCATATATATTCAATAGTTAAATTAAGTAATTAATTAATTTAATTATCTTAACTTTAAGTAATTACAATTATGAAAGAGATTGAAAAGGAAGATACAGAGGATATCACTGAATTAATTCAAATTTTAGATGAATTAAAGAATAAAGGCAATTTTACTGGGATTTTATTTGCTAAGCGAAATGGAGAACTTATTAATGAGAATATTGAAAAATCTATTAATAGCAAAGAATTTGTTTCAATGTGTGCCTCTGTTTTAGAAGGAGCTATAGGACTTAGTAAAACAATGGGAAATCAGAAAGTAAATAAAATAATAGCAGAATTAAAAGAAGACACGATTGTTATTGTTGAAATTGATAAAAATTCATTTTTAACATGTATATTAAATGCTCAATCAAATACTAATATTGTTTTGGACAATTTAGATAAATATATTCAAAAAATTGTTACGTTGTCTTATGAATAGACTTTGGGTTATAAATCGTTCATCCAATCTGGATTGATTTTGTTTAAAGCAATCTCTACTTCTTTTCTAAAATCCCAATTATCATCCCCTAGTATTTCAATAAGAGGTTTTATTGCATCTTTGCTTCCTATTTCACCTAATGCTTTAACTGCCGACAATCGAGTTTTATCATCAGACTCTTTTAATAGGGAAATAAAGGGTTCAATTGAATCAATATTTTTAAGTTTTCCAAGAGCCATAGCAGCCCAACTTTTAATATATATATCATCATCATTTAGGCATGATATTAGTGAATTTATCGATTCATCACCTCCGATCCTTATAAGTAATTTTACTCCTGCTCTTCTAATTTTCCAATTTGAACTGTTAATTGCTTCCTTTGCTAAACCAATAACTCTATCAGATTTGAAATAAATCAAGCTATCAATTGCAGCTTTTCTAACACTTCCATTTTCATCCTCTATTAAATTAAAAATAGGCTTAATTGTTGTAGGGTCTGCCATTTCTCCTAAAATTTTAGTACAAAACATTCGAATTTGCCATGATTTATCTGTTAACCCATTTATTATCAAATCATCAACATTCTTGTCCAGAATTCTTAAGACTGCCTTGTAAGCATATCTTCTTAGGCTTGCAACTTTACTGTTGAATGTTTTTATTAATAGATCAATTGAATTATTATCCTTTAGCATCCCTACTAATTTAATTGCCTCTTTTCTAGCATCAAGATTTCTCCCCTTAATAACCTCATAAAGAACTTCATAGTTTTTTGATTTAGAAAGAATTTTATATAGAGCATTTCGAGCAAGATTTCTAACTTTGATATCTTTCTCTTTTAGAATTTCTAGTAATGGTTTTACAGCTCTTTTACTTCCTACAATTCCCAAAACGCGTATGGTTTCTTTTCTTACTTCTATATCTGTATCACTAAGAAGATCCAAAATATTTTTTATATTTTTTAATTCTATTATTTTTTCCAGTGCTTTTACTGAATTCTTCCTTACAAAAGGAATTTCATCTTCCAATAGCGAAATTAAAAGACTCTCACTCTCCTTATTTCCAATTCTCCCTAAAATGACGGGTATTTCTCTTTTGATATTTGGATCTTCTGTATTAAAATACTCATTAATAGTTTGTATGTGTCCTTTTTTTCCTAGTCTTACGATAGAATCTATCAAAATATTATATATTTCTGTGTTTCTAAAATGTAATAACTCTATTAAGGGGACTAAAGCTTCTTTTTTCCCTGCTTTGCCTAAATAATTAACCGCTAACTTTTTAGATTCAACATTAGCATCACCTAAAGCTTCAATGAAAAAGGGAGTCGAACCATTTAAATCGAATCTTCCAACTATTTCAATTAGATTTTTCCTAACAGTTCCATCACTACAGTTTCTATACTGGTCTTTTAAAAAATCAATTCCATCATCTTTGTAATGTATAGCGAATAATTCAATCAATGCATTCCGTAATTGAGGGTGCTTATCTTCTAAAAAAACCTTTTTAATTTCTTGAAGAGGGATTTCCTGATCATCCTGGAATTGTAGTAATAAATCAACCACTCTCACTTTATGTTCCCAGGTTTCTGAAGATTTTAAAATTGAGAGGAGCGATTCAATTGCTTCTTCTGGGTTCATAGAATCTATTTTTTCGAGTACTTGTTTAGTATTAGGTTTCAATTCTATAACCTTAACCTTTACAAATTAAATTCAAATAATTGAAAATAGATAACCTTTGAATTTATATAAAAAAATAGATTTATTTATTTTTATTGATCTAAAAAATCGTAAAAACTAATTTATATTATAGATATTGGTAAATTAACTACATTAAAATACATCTATGTCTTCGAAAACTCAATTTCTCAAACATATAGAATATTTAATAACGAAGTATGAGAATGAGGAAAAATCTGGAATATTTTTTAAACTTGAGAAGGGCAAAGATCCTTCGGAAATCCTTGGGGTTCTAGATTTTTTAAAATATAAACTTGAAAAATGGGGGAATACTAATATTTTTAGCTATTTAGGCAGCTTATTTGGTAAAAATACTATTCTGGTAATAGGATCAAGTAATTCTGAAGAAGCTATAAGTATTATAAAATATGTTTATTTATCTCAGGTAATCAAAAATTCAGAACAAATCAAGAATTTAATAGGCAAATTAGATAATATTTTTGATCTTGAGCAATATTTAAGTAAGGAAATATCTAATAAGATAAAAGTAGGATATCCAATTGAGCCAAAATTGGAAATTCAGTTAAAAAATCATATAAAAAAACTTTTAGCATCTTAGCTAATGACTCTTACCAAAATCACTTTTATTAAAAAATAAAAATAAAAAATTTAACCTATTTCAACATCCATTTTCTTGCGTTCTTCTAATAGGGAATCTACAACAGATGGATCAGCCAAGGTAGTGACGTTTCCTACGTCCGACAAGGAGGCAATTGCTTTAAGAATTCTTCTCATTATCTTTCCACTTCTCGTTTTTGGTAACGCATCAGCAAATTGAATGACATCTGGCTGAAAAACAGGTCCAATTTCTTGTCTAACATGCATTCTAATTTCTTTGGATAATTTAGCTGATTTTTCGACGCCCGGGTAAAATTATTTTTAAGATTCTACTTATAAAAATGTAAAATATTATTAATTGAGCCAACTGTTTATTAATCGTTAATAGGATTTATTATAAAAGATTTAAAGTTGAAATTCAAAAGAAAATATTGATATTTAACAATATTTGAGGAAATTGAAGATGAATAAACAATCTCAAAAATTAGAGAATATTGATAGACAGATTTTAACTGTTTTTACGTTAATAAGAGCAAGGGAGTTTAACAAAGCATTATCAATAGTTAACGATATCTTAAATGAAAAAGCAACCCAAATGAACTTAACCCAAAAATTTGGAGCAAGAGTAGCAAGATTATTAGCACTAATGGGCTTAAAAAAGTATGATCAAGTTATTGGAGAAATTAAGCTTTCTGAACAAATTATAAACCAAATGGATAATAGTAATAAAGAAAATCCCCTTGTAAAAGATGGAATCGGCAGACTATTTTCTATAAAAGGCGCCTATCAATCTGCTCAAGGGGATCTTGAAAATGCAATAGTTAATTATAATCGTAGCATAGCGATTTATGAAACTTTGAACAATAAAAAATCCATGTATTACCAGTTTGATGCAATTGGTTGGATCAAACGAGCTCAAGGCAAATTGGGTGAGACACTGAATTATTTCCATAAAATGTTAAAGCTTGCTGAAGAAATGCATGATGAAAGGTATATCGCACGGGCAAAATATTCAATAGCATTTGCCAATTTCTATAAAGGAGACTTAGATCAAGCAACAGAATATGCTCAAGAGTGTTTAGCACTTTATGAAAGGCTGAAAAATTTTAGAGGGCTTTCAGCTGTGTATTCTATTTTCGGATCAATTTATCGTGGAAAAGGTGAATTCGATAAAAGTTTAGAATATTATCATAAAGTATTGACTATAATCAATGAAAATTTAGATATTCAAAAGGGGGTGATACATGCTTATTGCTATGCTCTTAGAAATATTGGTTGGATATACTATTACAAAAATAAAATAAAAAAATCAATTGAATACCTTAGAGAAGCAGTAAAAGTACATGAATCTTTATGTAAATATAATAATACTATATTTGATTACGATCTTATTATGTTTCATTTATTACTGATTCTTTCAGCCATAGAAATTGATGATAATCAACAAATTGAGAATTCTATGGAGGAGCTTTCTAGAATTGCACGGAAATGGTCTTGGACTGATTATTTCAGGAAATTTGGTAAGGCTTTAATATTGAAAAATAAACAACGAGCGAAATATCGATTTCAAGCTCAACAAATTTTTGAAGAAATACTTGAAAAAAAATTCGATTATCAAATCGAATTCATGATCCAGACAAATCTGTGTGATCTATTATTAGAAGAGTTAAAATATTCTGGAGAAGAAGAAACACTTTTAGAAATTCAAGGTTTACTTAATAGAATATCTGATCTCGCTAATAATCAACGTTCTATTACCACTTTAATAACATTATATTCTCTCCAAGCAAAATTAGCTTTAATTGAGGGAAATGCTGAACTTTCAAATGAATTATTGACTAAAGCTCTCACTATTGCTGAAAATAAAGGATTGGAATTGATTTCAAAAAAATTAACGGTTCAACAAAATCAACTTTTCAATCAATTAGAGGAATGGAAAGCATTTTTTATTCAGAATTCAAAATTACAAGAGAAAATGGAGATTTTAAATCTAAAAGAGTATGTAACAGAAGCCATAAGTGAGGTTTTGGAGAAAAAATTCAAAACTGAAAAGAAATATAATATAATCTATAAAGATTTACTCAAAGAATACCCTAAAATCCAAAGAGAGGAATGTAGAGTTGGAATTGCTCAAATAGGACTCTCCGAAACTGGAGATATTTTAAATGAATTCTTTGAATTAAAGGGTTCAGGACTATTAGGGATTAAAGAAAATAAAATTGAGATAGTTAGATCCATTGTAAAAAATTTGATAGAAAGAGCTAATTCTAATGGAATAAATATTCTCATCTTTCCAGAAATGACAATTGACTTAAATTATGATATCTTTTTAGAGGAGATATCAACTCTAGCTAAAAATTATGGAATGTACATTATTCCAGGCTCTTATCATGATCAAACTACAAAACGAAATTTAAGCGTGGTAATAGGTCCAGAGGGAGTTCTTTGGGAACAAGAAAAACATATACCTGCCGTTATACATTTTGGGGGAAAAAGATTTGAAGAAATGATTGATACAAGCTCCCTTCCTCGCAAAACAATCGTCTGTAATACTGAATTTGGAAGAGTAGCCATTGTAATATGTCGAGATTTCTTAGACATGGATCTTAGAGTAGAATTAAAAAATTTTGAACCCCCTGTAGACATCATTATTAATCCCGCCTTTACACCAGTTACGGCTGATTTTAAAGCTGCACATTTTGACGCTCGAAGATCTATATATAGCTATTGTTTCTTTGCGAATATTGCTGAATATGGTGAATCTCATATATATACACCAGAAAAAGATCGTACTGAAAGATTGATACCTACAAAAGAAGAAGGTTTGATATATAAAGATATAGATCTCTTCAAATTACGCTCAGAGCGTAAAAAATGGGAAAAGGAACAAAAGAAAGAGAGACTATTTATACAAAGTACAAGATAGATTTAAATTATAAGAATTAAAATAAAAAAAATTTAACCTATTTCAACATCCATTTTCTTGCGTTCAGCAAGTAGATCGTCCACAACAGATGGATCTGCTAGTGTGGTTACATTTCCAATATCAGTGCCAGCGGCAATAGCTTTTAATATTCTTCGCATTATCTTACCACTTCTCGTCTTAGGCAAGGCATCAGCAAATTGAATAACGTCTGGTTGAAATACTGGCCCAATTTCTTGTCTAACATGCATTCTAATTTCTTTGGATAATTTAGCTGATTTTTCAACTCCTTGCATTAACGTAACAAATGCCCATATTGCCTGACCTTTAATTTTATGTGGAAAAGGAGCAACAGCAGCTTCCGCAACACTTGGATGGGTTACAAGAGCAGATTCTATTTCCATTGTTCCTATACGGTGTCCTGACACTTTTATAACATCATCTAATCGTCCAAGAATCCAATAATAACCATCTTCATCTCGTCGTGCTCCATCATCAGTGTAATAATTTCCTGGATACTTTTCAAGATAAGTAGATTTAAATCTCTCTGTATCTCCCCAAACATCTCTTAACATTCCCGGCCAAGGTGTTTGAATTGCAAAATATCCTCCTTCATCTGGTTCGGTGACTTCATCTCCTTCAAGGTCAAAAATAACTGGTTTAATTCCTAAGAATGGCATACAGCAAGAGCCCGGCTTGGTTGGAGTTGCCGTTGCTATAGGTGTCATGATAATTCCCCCAGTTTCAGTTTGCCAGTATGTATCAACTATAGGACATCTATTTTTTCCAACTACTCGGTGATACCATGTCCATGCTTCGGGATTTATAGGTTCTCCAACGGTCCCTAAGACCTTCAATGAACTAATATCGTGCTTCTTCACTGGTTCTTCCCCATATCTCATTAACGCTCTAATTGCTGTAGGAGCTGTATAAAAATGAGTAACTTTATGGTATTCTACTATATCCCAAAAGCGATCAACATCAGGGTAAGTTGGTACTCCCTCGAACATTAGACTTGTCGCACCATTTGCGAGAGGACCATAAACTATATAGGAATGCCCTGTAATCCATCCAATATCCGCAGTACAATACCATATATCGCCTTCATGGTAATTAAAAACTGTTCTGTGAGTAAATGAGGTGTATAAAATATATCCTGCAGTAGTGTGTTTTACTCCTTTTGGTTTCCCAGTTGTTCCGCTTGTGTATAAAAGGAATAAAGTATCTTCAGAGTCCATTTCTTCAGGCTCGTTTTCTTCACTCATACCTTCAATAAAGTCATGATACCAGATATCTTTATCTGTATGAGGCACTTCTCTACCAGATCGCTTAACGACAATAACATGTTCTATAGTTGGGACTTTATCTATAATTTTAATTACATCAGCTAATTTAGGATAAAACTTACCAGCTCTTACTGTTTCGTCGCTTGTAAATAAAAGACGAGAATTTGAATCTTCAATTCTATCTTTTACAGCTTCTTTTGAAAAACCACCAAACACAATTGAATGTATAACACCGATTCTAGCGCAAGCTAACATGATTACTGCGAGCTCAGGGATCATGGGTAACCAAATAGTAACTCTGTCTCCTTTTTGTAACCCCAGCTTTTTCATTCCATTTGCAACTTTGGAGACTTCCTTTAGCAATTCATCATATGTGTATTCTCTAACTTGACCAGGTTCATCCGCCTCCCAAATAAGAGCAATTTGATTACCCTTCCCGGCTTTCACATGTCTATCTAAGCAGTTATAGGCAACATTGAGTTTTCCACCAACGAACCATTTTCCTGGAAACAAATCAGATTTTTCCCAAACTTTATCATAGGGTTTAAACCAATCAAGAGATTTTGCTTGTTCACCCCAGAATGCTTCCATATTTTCAATAGAATATTTGTATAGTTTTTGATATTCTTCCATTGACATTCCAGTTTTTGCATAATCGGGATTAAGATCGATAGGATTAAATATACGATTTTCAGTGAGAATACTTTCCATTCTTTCTTCTTTAGACATTATATTTTACACTTTTGAATTTCAAGTTTTAATTTTTTATATATTTTATATCATATTAGGATAGTTCTAATTCAAAAAAGAATTGAATGGAATTTAAACATTTTATCTATAAATCATATAAATTAATTTTCTTTAGAAACAATTTAATAATTTTAATGGTTAAAACTCATATTAAAAATAAATTTAAACAGACTATTAATTAGATTCAATTACCTAAGTCTTGTAGTATAAACAATAATAAATTAAGAAAAATCCAATTCAATCGAAAAAAAAATTTAAGTAATTAAATAATATTATAAATTAATCCCATTTTTGTTATATCCATTATATTGAGTAAAAAATATGCCTAAATGCAAATTTTGTGGTCAAGAAGTTGCTAAAAAGGATTTCGAGGATGATTTTGAAATCTGTATTGATTGTATCATGACGGATAGCATGAGTTATGGAGTGAAACACACTTTTTTCATGTGCTTATTCGTTTTAGGAGGGAGCATTTTTATTATGTCGTTATTTTCCGTGATGGCTAACATCCCTTTATTATTTTCAGATTTTGAGCATAATTTTGTCTATATCATACCTCCTTTAATAGTGAGTATCATTAGTGGTAGTTTTGTTATATTGTCATTTATTTTTTCAAAATTCAAATTTACCAAAGAGAGACAAACGCCTGAATACACTTTAACATCATTTGATGAATCTATATAAAGGTTAAAATAGTAAAAAATTAAGAATTAAAGTCATTATGGAAATCAATGTCAAATTTTAATTTTAAAAAATTGGTTAATAAGTTATAATAGAAGGAATTAGTATGTTAGATGCAGAATGGCGAGAAAAGTGGAAAGATAAAGAAATCACAGCTAAAGACGCTATTAAAAAAATTATACCAGGCAATAGAGTTTTTATAGACTCTGGGTGTTCAGAGCCACAATTATTAACATCTGAATTAATTAAGAACTCAGAAACATTAATAGATACCGAAATTCTCCATTTTTTAACCATTGGGCCTGAGAAATATTTTAAGGATAAAGCTGAAGATCTTTTTCGACATAATGCATTTTTCATTGGAAAAACTCTTCGTGAGGAAATTAATAAAGGTCAAGCAGATTATACTCCAATTTATACTAGTGAGATTCCTTCTTTATTTATCACAGGCCGAAAACACATTGACGTCGCACTCATACAAGTTTCACCCCCTGATCCTTATGGTTTTTGTTCGTTAGGGATAAATGTAGATATTGCGAAGCCAATAGCTCAATCATCATTCATTACAATTGTTGAAATTAATCCCCAAATGCCTCGAACTTCAGGGAACAGTTTTATTCATATGAAAGAAATCGACTTTTTTGTATATAATAATACACCTTTATTAGAGTTTCATTTTGATGAACCAGACGATATTGCTGAAAGAATAGGACAGAATTTAGCTAATTTAGTTGATAATAAATCTACAATCCATATAGGATTTGGAGATTTGCCAAATGCTACTTTAAAATATTTATTTGATAAAAAAGACTTAGGAATGCATTCACACTATATTACAGACAATATAATTCCACTTATAGAAGATGGTATCCTTACTTGTAGAAAGAAAAATTTCCATCCTGAAAAAATCATTACAAGTTTTGCTTTAGGGACCAAAAAGCTTTATAAATTTCTCCATAATAATCCTTACATTGAATTTTTTCCCTCTGATTATGTTTGCAATCCAAGATATATTGGAATGAACAAGAAAATGGTATCAATAAATTCTGCTAGACAAATTGACCTCACAGGACAAGTAAATGCAGCAACAGAAGGCTATCAATTTTACTCAGGATTGGGAGAAACTATAGATTTTATGAGGGGTGCCGCATTTTCAAAAGGAGGGAAACCAATTATAATTATCCCATCGACATCTCGAGATGGTAAAAGATCTAGAATAGTTCCTCATTTAGATGAGGGTGCGGGCATAATGTTGTCTCGTGGAGATGTATATTACGTCGTAACTGAATGGGGTGTAACTTATCTTCATGGTAAAACAATACGAGAAAGAGTGCTTGAATTGATTTGTATTGCCCATCCAGACTTTCGACAATCATTATTGGAAGAAGCAAAAAAACTAAATTACGTATATTCAGATCAGTTACTTCCTTGTGATGATCGTGGACGCATTTGTGTATATCCTTCGGGATATGAAACAATTTATACGGCTCTAAAAGGTGAAAGGATTAATATACGACCAGTAAAAACCACAGATGAGGCATTACTTAAAGAGTTATATTATTCTTTAAATGAAAGAGATAGGTATTTAAGGTTTTTTGGAATGAAAAAAGAGTTTACTCATTCTAAAACTCAAAGTGAAGTAAATATTGATTATGATAAAATTTTCTCAATAGGTGCTTTTATAGGTGAAATTGGTAATCAAGAAATGATTGGAAATGCTACATACTATCTGAACCCGAGTAATAACACAGCTGAATATAGTTTTCTTGTGAGAGAAGATTTTCGAGGAAAAGGTGTAGGATCTTTTCTATATCAACATTTGATCATAATTGCAAAGGAGAAGGGAATAAAGGGATTTTTCGGTACAATTCATATTCAAAATAAGAGTACAGTACGTATTATTCGACAGGGCGGTTATACTAAAATAACCCCACCGGAATCAGGTGAAAAGGAGTTGTTTTATGAAGTATTTTTTGATAAAGAAGATGCAATTGAATAGTTAATCAGCATTTTTATTATTCTTCCTTAATTATACACCTTGTTAAATCATGAAGTTTAAATTTACTGATTATCATGTCCATACTGCTAAATGGAGCGCTGATATTAAAGAAGATGGACCTAAATTCGAGGATTATATAAAAATAGCGGAAAAAAATGAAATAAATGTCTGTTTTCTTGAACACTATGAGCTATATCAAATTGAAAAAGATAAAACAAATCCTTTCTATAATGGGAATATTGAGAATTACTTAGAGGAACTTGACGAGATAAAAGAAACATATGATTTCATATATTGTGGACTTGAGGTTGAATATTATAAGGATAGAGAACTAGAACTTTTAGAATTTATGGATGACTATGAAAAAGAATTAGATTTCATCGGAGGTACTCTCCATGAATGGATTTTTGGGTATCCTGTAACATCTAAAGAAAAACTAATCCAATTTCTTGAGAAGAAAAAAATGAAAGATATTATTGATGAATATTTTGAAACCTCTGAAATGATGATAAATTCTCAAATTTTCAAAAATATTTGTCATATTGATACTATATTCCGATATATTAATGAAAATGATATAAAACCTGAGGAAGATTGTGATGTCTCAGAAGAGAGAGTATTAGAATTAGGTCGTCTTTGCATAAAAAATAATATGCGTATTGAATACAATTTATCTGGAAAAAGATTTCCAATTGGACGACCTTTCCCTTCAAAAGCGATAATATCTCAATTATTGAAGGAAGGAGGAAAAATTTTTGTTGGTTCTGATTCACATTCATTAGATTATTTTGAAAGTCAGATTACTAATGTAAAACAAGCATATAAATGTCTAAATTCAATTTAAATTTATTGTTAGTATAGGCTATTATGGAGTTTAAAGCTTTTTCCAACAGGATCGATGAATGGGACCAAAAGATAATAGTAAAATACAATGGTATTGGTGGGAAGCCAGTCATTTATATTCTGAAGTTTTTATCTTTCTTTGGAAGAGAAACATTATGGATTTTTTTAATCGCTTTTTATTTATTTATTTGGTATGATCCTTTTTTACTTGCCAACTTGACTGCCACTTTTTTAACCGGGTTATTATTAATTGTAGCAATTAAAAAAACTGTTAATAGAGCAAGACCATTTGATAAGTTAGGAAAAGGCAAACTCAAAGTTCTCGAAAAAAAACCGAGTTCAAAAAGTTTTCCTTCTTGGCACTCGTATAATATTGTCGCATATGGATTATTGATTGGGTTCTTCTTTTTAAAATCACCCACTATGACAATTATAATGCAAATACTAGCAGTAATAGTATCATTTTCAAGGATTCAGTTAGGAGTCCATTATCCTTCTGATGTAATATTCGGTTATTTTATTGGTATAATTGGGTTCTTACTTTCAGTTCTTATTGTTGCTCCTATATTTCAAATAATTTTTGAAAATTTTGAACAATTTGCTCTACATACCATTGAATATCGACAATTTAATTCAATGATTTTTGAAAACGTTTGGTATCTTGTTTTATGGATCGTAATTTGTACAGCAATCCTTATATCTGCAACCTATAAAGATATTAAAGATAAATTTATAAAAAAAGAAATGAGAATTTAAAGATCTAAGCTCTTTTTTTTACTAAATAAATCTTTTAACTCATTAAGAACTGTCAATCTTGAGTTCTCTCCAGCTCTACGGGAACTTAAAGAGGGATTCGATATTTCAAGTGGTTGTCCACTTTGTGCTGCTTGAAATGCACTCGATTCTATCGCACGGAGACGAATATCGAGATCATTAAGTTGTGTAGAGATGCTCTCAGATAGACGAATGACCGCATTAAGAGTTTCTTCCAATGTTTTTCCTAGACCCTCTACCTTCTTTACAGTTGGATCTGAAAGAGAATAACCTGCATTCATTAAATTTTTTATATATTTCGCAAATTGAGGTTCGCGAGAAATTAAAGAATATATGGAAGTTAAATAAATTTCAATTTCAAAATCATAACCCTTGCTTTTAAGAAGCTCATCTATATTGTCTTTCAAGAGTTCAATATTAAGGAGTATTTTAGGCTCTCCTTTTAAATCAGGATCATATTTATGAAGGAATAATAGCACATAAGGGGCTTCTTCTAACAATACCAGAGAGTCAAGTATTTTATCAAGATAATCTATAGATTCATCAAATCTCTCGGGATTTTGCACATCTATAACATATATTAGTAAGTCTAATTGAATAAAGTATTGTTCGGGATTGTTTAAATACCTCTCACGATATTCTTCTTGACCTCCAAGGTCCCAGATGAAGAGATTCAAGTTGGAGGTCCCAAATTTCATCCTAACTACTCCCTTTGTTGGATGAGTGGCAATCATATCACTTATCCCTAAGCGCCCTCCAAATTTCGATAATAAGGACGTTTTACCTGCTGCATCTAGACCAGCAACTAAAACTTTCTGTGCTTCTGGTTCAATAGCTTCTGTTTCCTCAGTAAGGCTATTTATGAGTGTACTAATCGTAACTGCTTTTCTTAATTTTTTTTCTAAGGTGGGATATTTATTTTTTAGTTCCCCAATTTTTTCCTTTAAATTTTCTGTTAATTCAAGAGATTCTTCAGATTCTTCAGATTCTTCTAATATGGATAAACTTTCAAATGGATCGTCTTTGTTGAGTTTTAGTGTTTCTTTAATTTTGGATATTTCAAATAGATTTTTTATTATAGTTGATTCTTCTTTATCTATAAATTTGTAGGATTGAATTGATAATTTTAAAATGTCATCGATCTTTTCTAATTTCTCAATTTTTACAGATTTGGGGTCTAAAAATTTGGAAATGACTTTTATTATATCTGAACTTTCAGAGGGCATAGTAAACATTGATTCTTTTAATATTAATAGGTTAATTTCGTTTTTATTGTTATTTATTAAACTTTTAAGATACTAATTAAAAAGGCTTAGATTTAAATTTTCACAACTTAGTTTTAAATAGATTAAACTTAAATATTTAATAGAGTTTGTATTTTATACTAAAAATGAAAAATTCCAAATTCATTTTTTATTATCATAAGTGATTATGCCGTCTCATTTTGAAGATAATGATTTCTTTGAAGATAGTGGGGAGGAAGGTCCATCTTGTTGCGATAATCCTAAAATTAGTGAAGAAGATGGATTTTATGTCTGTTTAAATTGTGGTTTTGTATATTCTAGAATTCTTGACGATAGTCCTCGTAGAGCTTTTACTCAAGAAGAAATTCAGAAGAGGAAAAGTAGTGAAAGAGTTTACAGCCCAATAGGACCCAGAACAATTATCAGAGGATCAAGAGACGCTAGAGGCACTTTACTAAGCCCAAAATACAAGTCTAAGTTTAACAGATTAGCTAAAATTCATAGGTCTTTAACCACTAGTTATGAAAGAAATCTATGGATTGCTTTACCTAATTTACAACGCTTACAAAAAAGATTAGGAATTCCAGATGCCGTAGCAGAGGATGCACTTAGAATATATACCCAAACCGTAAAAAAGAAATTGACTATGGGAAGAAGTATAGATACGTTATTATCAGCATCTATTTTTGCTGCTTTAAGAGTTCATGGAATACCTAGAACTTCTGAAGAAATAGCGAAAATCGCACAAATTCCTAAAAAAAAAGTAATTAAAAGTTATCGTTTAATTCTCATGGAAGTTTTGCCAAAACTCGGAATGAAAGTACAACATTTTTCAGCTGATAGATATGTTGATAAATTTAATGAAGAACTAAAGCTTTCAATGCAGTGTAGAAATATAGCTGTAAAATTAATTGAAAAGGCAAGAGATAGTGGATTCAATTCAGCAGGTAAAGACCCGAAAGGAATTGCTGCTGCTTCTATCTATATAGCATCAAAAATATGTAGTGAAAATAGAACGCAGAAAGAAATATCGCAGCTCGCGAAAGTTACAGAAGTGACACTTCGTATGAGAGTAAAGGATTTACAAAAATACGCAAATATAGTTGACTGATTCTGTTAAAGCTATCATATTTCAATTTTAAATATCTGTTAACTGTATTTCTTCTTCAAATAAAGGTAAGATTTCTAACATTCCTTTAATTTTTGGTAAATAAGTTTCCAAGTTATATTCTTTAACATCAATGATAAAAAGGATTAACATAATATCATATGTATCTTCTACCAATTTTTTATTGACACCCAGTGTATTTAGAAACTGATTAATACTTTTTTTGATGATAGAATAAGGTTCTTTGATTTTTAATAAACATAATCCTTGTAAAAGGATAATGAGAGAACTAGTTCTAAGATCTCTTCTTTTAGAAGCCATTGTTTCAGCTAATTTATAATATTTAGTAGCTGCATCTTTAAAAGTCTGTGCTTCCAATAATGTAAAAATAGCTTTGTAAAAAATTCTTTTTGTTGCTTTTCGTTTATTAAGGAAATCTTCTTTCTCTCGTCGAGTGTCTCCTATTTTTGACTCTATTTTTCCATATCTTTGATCTATTTCTATTGCTTGCCTTCTTGTTAATTCTTTTTTGGGCTCTTCAACTTTTGTAATTTGTTCATCAACTTCTTCAAGTTCTCCCTCTTCTCTATAACCTTCACCGAAATATTCATCGAGAAATTTCTTTTCTTCATCAAATAAAGGAAGATAATTCATAAAAGACAACGCTTCATTAAATTTTAGTTCATCTTGAAACTTATTCGCTTGAACCATGTATTCAACTAAGGTGACTGGAAAAGTTTCAATACCCAAGCCTGACAAACTCTGTTTTGTCTTCTCTAATAATTCTCTTACATCCTTTACCCTATTTTCTTTAAATAATAATAAACTCACTATTGCTAATGATACACCCGCTAAGCTATATTTTGTAATTTTGTTTAATTCAACTATAGTTTCCTTATACGAGTTAATTGCTTCATCATACTCTTCTTCAGCAATATAAGCTAAAGCTTTTCTAAAATATCTTGTTCTTCTTGCAGTTCTTTCTCTAAGTTCCTTCTTTCGATCTAAACGACGATATTCTCTAGCTTTACTTTCAATAATTGAGAGATTTTCCTCCAATTCTGCTCCTTCTCGGGATTCTCTTGCAATCTCCGAACGAATTGCACTCTTTTCTGCTTCAAGTTTATCAATTATTTTATGAATCTCTTTTTTATATACTTTATTCTCAATTCTGTCATTATATACATGAGCATTAGCTAAATCATCTTCTTCAATATATATTTCAGCAAATTTCTTGAAGATTTTATCATAGTTTATTTTTAAGATTTCTTCTTTTTCTAAATAGGCGTCTGAGACACTAATTGCTTTTTTTACTAACTCATTTGCTTTTCTAATTCCTGAAAGATTCTCTTCAGCTCGAAGTAGATTCAATCCCTCATGTTTAATAATTTTAATATAAACTAAACTAATCTGGTTGGATTCGTCATAAAACAAGTGATTACGATATATTCTGTTAGAATCTTCCAAAATTCTTGCGATTCTTTCAAAATTCTTCAATTTTTCAATTTCTTTCAATCTGTCAAGGAAAACTGGAAATACTCTAATTAAGTACTTCTTTTTCATTTCTATTGATAATTCACTAAAGGTGATGAAAAATTCTTCAAAAATATCACCTTCTAAGAGAATATCTAAAGATTTTGTAAGAATTTGATCTCTTATATCTTCCATTCCTATCTTTTTTAGATAATCCGCCTGATCTATTAAGTACTTTGCTCCTTTAAGGTATTTGCCTTGTTTAATGAACTCATTGGCAGCCTCAATTTTCTTTTTATTCATATCAGCAATAATATCCAACTCAGCGTCGACAAATACAGTTAAAAAATCTACTCCTTTCTTAATAATTTCCTCCAGTTCCTTTTTCAATGAGGTGTTATATATATCCTCAATTTCACCACTTAATTTGGTCAATTCTTGTTTTATCATCAAAGAGTCTAGCTTATTAATAAGTGTGGTTGCTATTCTAAAGTTATTTTTTTCTAAGAAAAGGTTAATTAAGATTTTTAAAGTTGCATCTAAATTGGTTTTTTTTACATGATACGATTCCCACATGTTTTCAATTTCATCATACCTATATCTTGCAGCGTGAATTTCTTTAACATTAACTTGATGTTTGAAGATATAAATTAAAATTTTCGTTAATTTAATGGTTAATTCTTCTAATTCATCTGAAAGTGCTTCTCTTTGATACTTATATATCGCATTATACAGTTGTTCTCTTGCTAATTCAAATCTATTAGTTTCTACTAGGAATTCTGCGGCATTGCCAATTTTACCTGTAACTTCCTTTAATATTGTCTGAGCTTCTTGATGTGACAAGCTTTCAAGAATTCTAAATGCATTCTCAACCTTACAAGCCGATATCCAAGAAGTTATTGCTAATCTAAAGGCTTCATCAATTATTTTTTTATCTAACAACTCAATACTAGACCATTGTCCTGCTCTTTCGTATTGTTTTGCAGCAGTTTCGTATTCATGTTTATTAAAATAGAAAGTACCTTCTCTTATCATTGCATCAGCATACAGCTTCTTAAAATTAACAGACTTTATTGGGTCTATATTTTCTATAATTTGACTTGCTTCTAAGTATAGATTAATTTTTGAATATAGATATGCCGCTTGATCAGTTATAATAAAGTACTCCTCTTTATTGTAAATTTCTGCAATCAAAGCTGCTTTTCTTACTGCTTGAGCGGCATAATAATAATTTTTATCCTTAAAATAAACATTAGCCATTTGAATGAATATTGGAAATCTCATCCAAGCGTTCTCAATATTTAACGGAGTCTCCCCATTAATCATTGCTAAACAGAGTGATTGAAGTACTTGATGAAAATCTTTAGGATTTAGATTAGCAAAGGCTTCGAGACTAGGATAATTAACCCATACATTTGTTAAGAGCTCATTCACAGATATTGGGAGAATACCATTTTGATCATAAAAAATTACTATTGTAGGAATATCACGTTTGACTGAAAAAATATCTGGTAAGACCATTTCTAGTAATTCATATTCTTCTTTAATTAGAGGATTTAAAAAGTAAATAATCCCATCCACAATCGGAATAATGTCATCTAAATCTGCTGATATACTTGTAATCGCATCAATTTCTAAATCGCAGGTATCTTCTAAGATTTTCACTTCTTTATACCATTCAAAATATGTCTCTTTATCTTCTCCGGGTTCACCAAACGCTCTTGAAGCGTAAAAATGAATTGTTTCTGGATCTCCTAGAATTAATACCTTAAAAAAAAACATTAAGTTGTATTCCTCCGCCTTCTTAAATCTCGGTCAATTTACTGAGACTTTTTTAATTCTCTAAATTTGTTTTCAATAATTAATATAACTAAATATTCAAATATTTTTTTATCAATTTCTATTTTTTTATTAATTTTTTCTCTTTTTTATTTTATGATTTATCCCAAAATCCATTAAGAGTTAATCATATAAAATTAATAGTATAAAACTTATGAAATTATTTTAAAAGAATAGAATTCTTTAAATAATAATTAACTGAGTTTGAGAATTTATATTTTTGTTTTGAACTAAGTGGAGATTAAACATTGAATTACTTCGAAAGAAATTATGATATTGTTAAACAACGAATGATTCAGCAGATGGAAAATTCAATTGTTTTAGGAAGAAATCTTATTGATACTGAATTGGATACAGGAATTTTGAACTTTATAATTAAGCCCATTATTAAAACCTTCTATGATTATTGGTCAAAGAAGGATGTAAAAGAAGGGACGCTAAAACAAATTCAAGTTAGTTTAGAATCCGGCAAAGAATTATTAATGAATGGTAATGATGATCATAATTTTAACAGGATTGTTGAGGAAAATTTTCCAAAGTATCTTGATGCCGATCAAGCATCACGCAACTGTTCACACTCGCATAAGAATTATGAAAGGTTAATACAAGTAGCGAGAGAAACGTTTATAAATTATCTGAAAGAAGTAGTGAAATTTTTAGACGTAAAAGAGGATGTAGAAGATTACGGTGATTTATGTCGTATTGCATTTAGCACAAAAGAGATCGCTGAACAAAATTTAATGAAACAATTGGAATTTACAGAAAGAGGTATAACAATAATAGAGGAGGACCCCTCCATCCTTAAAGTACCTGTAGGACGAAAGATAATTGTGAAAACATTAAGGAGAGGCTTTGAGTCTACCAAAATAGAGTTTATAAAATCGTTAAATGAAACATATAATCAAAAATAATTTAACCGATAAAAGACTCTAAAATTTATTCGTACATATATTATTGGAGATAATAACATGGATGTTATCGAGAGAAACTATAG
The DNA here is from genome assembly GCA_019057975.1 of Promethearchaeota archaeon. The sequence continues at coordinate 18,695 of JAHLWJ010000025.1, forward strand.
AATCTTAGAAAAAAGAATGATTGAACAAATGGATATTTCTCTTAATTTTGGGAAGGCCCTAATTGATTCAGAGTTGGATACAGGGGTCTTGAATATTTTGGTGAAGCCTATCGTTAAATCTTTTTACAAATATTGGAGCGACAAAGATGCTAAAGTAGGGACATTAGAACAAATAAGAGTTACACTTGGTAGTGCTAAAGATTTAATTACAAATGGAGATGGCTCAAAAGAACATTTTGATAGGATTATTAATAGAAAATTTCCAATATATTTAGAGAATGATCAAACAGATAGACAATGTAAGAAGGATCACCGCAACTATAAAAAATTAAAGGAAGTAACAAAAAATTGCTTTATAACTCAGATTGAAGAGAGTGTTTTATTTTTGAAGGTTGATGAGAATATTAAAGATTATAGTGAATTATCAAGAGCAACTTTTAAAACAAAAGAAAGAGCGTATCAAGCTCTAATACGTCAATTGGATTATAATGAACAAGGAATATCAATTGTGGAGAGTGATTCATCTATATTGAAAGTGCCGGTAGGGAAGGAAATCATTTTAACTGTCCTCAGAAAGGGTTTTGAGTTAACCAAAACACAACTAATTGAAGAACTTGATGAGATTTTTAATTAAAACTATATTAAGTTAATGGTTTAAAATAAAAAGAGAGTTATTAATTATATTGAATGAAATTCCTCAAGAAGAAGAGGGAAAGAGTTATTTAAGTTTAATTTTCTTGAATATATTAATCAGTACATTTATTCTCATTTCATATATCTATATAGCAGAAGCGTTTGGCTCGATATCAACAAATTTTATAGAAAGTCAAGAATTTACTATACGATTTGGTATTACATTATTAATATTTACTTTTCTTTCTGTTTTGGCAGGATCTATACATGGTCTAGTAGTTGGATTCCTAGCTGAACTACTTTATCAGATTGCGTATTATCATGAGATTTATTTTGAGTGGTGCCTGATTGTAGCCATTTTAGGATTCTTGGTTGGTCTCTATAAATATAAACCATTGAAATATCATGAAGGAATAAAAGTTTATAATACATTTCTAGTTTTAGTAATAAATTCTTTTATCATAACAGGAATCATAATTATATTTCAGACATTTTTTTATCCTGGACAATTTACTCTTGAAACAATAATAACCAATTATGGTTTTAAATTCTTTTTCCAAGCCCTAATATCAATAGTCTTCATAATTCCAATATTATTAGTTTTATATGATAAAATTTTTGCTACTGATGAAAATCACTTATATTATATGATATTAACTCATCATCCTGTCTCAGCTAGTGACCATACATTTTATCTTAAATTTGGGAGGACGAAAATATATTTTTGTTCGAGGTGTTCCGGTGTAATATTTGGAGGTTTATGCGCGTTTTTTTTAACTCATATGCTTGAAAAAATTTTTCAAGCTGAATTAAGTGGTGAAATTGCTTTAATTTTGATTATTATTTTACCTATACCGGGTATAGCTGACTGGGGCACTCAACGACTTCTATTAAGGAAAAGCACTACAGGATCAAGATTATTCACAGGTTTTATTATTGGAAATGCGCTTCATTTTATGTCTTTCACGTATAAATATTACTTCTATACAATGTTAATCCTTGTGATATATTTTAGCATTTTTGGTCTGCTTGTATATTTTGGTCACAAAAAGGAAATGAAACTGTTTAGAATGAAAGAATACCCTTATCTAGATGAAGAAGATGTTGATTAAGAAATGCAAAATATTATTTTCGTTCATGGGCTTGAGAGTTCAGGTAAAGGATTTAAAGGTAGATTATTAAAAAAAATATTTCCTAATATCCATACTCCTGATTTTAAGGAATTCAATCCGGATATATCAATGTATGATCTGTTAAAAGCGAGAATGATTGAACTGAATTCTATTTTGAATACTAAAAAAAATTGGATCATAATTGGGTCTAGCTTTGGAGGTCTTATGAGCGTTTTGTATGCATTGCAAAATCCTACCAATGTTAAGCAATTAATATTATTAGCTCCATTTTTAGTATCTCGTAAACTTAAGTTAAATATGTATAAACCTGTTGATATTCCAGTAACCGTTTATCATGGAGTCAATGATAAAGTTGTCCCTTATAAACCAGCACGAGAAAGAGCACGATATTTTTTTACTAATTTAGAATATAATATTGTAGATGACGATCATATGCTTCATAAAACTGTTAAAGCAATAGATTGGCATAATCTTATTTTGAATTCTTAGAATTTAAGAAAACTTCGACGATTAAATTCAGAAAAAAGTATAACTTTTTTTTTAAACATTGGACTCCTATTTTTTTAAAATCAATGATAAATGTCTAAAATTTAAGAGTAAAATAAAATTTAAAGTGTATAAAAAAATGGATTGGAGAAATATAGTAGAAAACATTTATAATGAGTTTATTGAATGGTATTTAGTTCAACCGATTTATGGGCAAATACTAGCAATTATAGGGATTATCGCTCTGTTGGCTTTAGCAGTCACACTTATATATTATGTAATAAAAGGAATTGCTTATTTAATATTCTACACCCTTAAGGGGATTTATTATCTCCTTAAGGGTATCGGTCTGGGGATATTTAAATTATGTGAAGGTTTTTATTTTTTAGTCTCAGGAGAATCCAAACCTAAGAAGCAAACAGAAAATAACAATGCTCATATTGATATTCAATTCAACGGAATTAATACTAATATACTATTCTGTAATGAATGTGGAAAAAGATTTTCAGAAAAAATGATGGAGAAAATACTTTCAAATGGAAGTGTTTTTTGTGTTATTTGTGGAAAAGAATTTAATCTAATTGAATTTCAAAAACTTTCAACTCTAACTCAATAATATTTTATCATTTTTCTATGCAAAAAAAATTAAAGTAATTAAACAAAAACATAATTATTAAGGTGTAGTTAAAAAGTATGTCTAAAAAAATTTTCCTTTGCCGAGAGTGCGGATATGCGTTTCCAAGTGAACTCTCTAATTTAATTAACCAAAATATTCAAGTTTATTGCGAAAAATGTGGTTCTCCTTTTGTCTTGGAAGGTGTAAAATTTAAACCGGCTCAAGCACCGGTTACTAGAAAATTTATTCCCTCCGTTGTTTTATCTGAGAAAAAATCTTCAAATTTAGATAAATTTATTCAATTTTTAAACAAAATATCATTCCTTCCCATATTCATTTTCACATTTATCTCTTTTGGTATGATTGCCGAAATTGCAGTTAATTTAGATAATTGGAATTCTATTCTTTTTAATAGGTTTTTTCTAGGGCTTATTGGTTTATTTCTATTATTATATGATAGAGTGTATATTGCACCAAAAGTAAGGGAAAAAAAATATAATGAAATTTTTCTTGATTCCATTTGTTGGGGAATTTTAGGTTGCATTCTTTATGGAACAGGAGCAATTATCCTCATTAGAGGTGTTTTTATCCTTATTTATGTTGTCACTGATAGAAAGAATAAAGATCTTAAAGTTTATGATTATGGTCTATTAGCAAAAAATTCGCTTAATTATCTTTCTACTAAAGCAGGGTTTTTTATCATCCTTTTGGGAATTTATAGAGCATACTCAGATAAGATTTATCTCCCAACAACTGATTCTGAAATAATTACATTTCCTTATTCCATTGAAATTCCCATAATCATGGTAGTCTACTTTGGTTTACTACTCCTCGCATTTGCGGCGTTAATCCTAGATAGAAGCTTAAAATCAGATATTAAAATAAAGGAAAAGTTCGAACTAGGAGATTCAATTAAATTTATTATAATAGGAGTAATGGGGACTGTTTTTTTTGCTTCAGGAATCTTTATTCTGTTAAAAGGCGCTCTGATATTTTTCCTTTTTGTTGGTACACCTTCAGATAAACTTCAAATTCCGCCCACAGAAGCAAAACCAATTTACTCTCCTGAAGCTTATAGGATGGCTAAGCCCCAAATAAAACCTGATATTGAAGTTAGAAAAGAAGAACAAAAAGAACCTACCATTGAACCAACTCCATTAACAACCATTCCAAAAGAAAAAGATACAATAACTGACCGAAGAGTAAAAATAGAAGAAGAGTTAGGTAAAGTTGGAGAATTAGAAGAGATACTATTTAAGGAGGAAAAGGAAAGAAAAGAAGAGGAAATTGAATTAAGACTTCATGAATCTCTTCTGCCTGTAAAAGATGAAAAGGATAAAAAACTAGTGAAAGAATATTTTTCAAAAATATTTGCTGTGTTATCTAAAGATTTAAGACAACAGATTTCTAATTTAAAAATCTCCAAAAAAGAAAAGAGGGAGTTATTGGAGGAGCTTGCATTCTTAACTAAAGAAGAACAAGTTAAATATATCGAAGCTTTAGTTGATTTATATAAAGAGATTCCTAAAAAATTAATTGAAAGAATTCGAAAACTCCCCAATGTTAAACCACAGTATATTAATAACCTTATTGATCAATTAAAATACATGGATGCTCAAGAACAAATTAAATTTGTCCAATTCTTAGAGGAAAACGCCTAAAAATGTCACTGGAAAGAAGAAGAGAAGTTAAAAAACCAAAGGAAAAAGAATCCTTAGAGGATAGTTCATTTAGGCGTTTAGATTTTAAACCTTTACATGAAGGAGAGGACAAAGAAAAACTCAAGGAAGAGGCTATAATTGAAGAGTTAACAGAAATAGAAAAAGATGTTTTAGATATCGCAAAAAATATCCTAAAATTAAAGCGGTATGATGCTGAATTTGAGATTGAATCTGAGAGTCAGATACAAAAATATCCGATTATTGAGAAACTATATGCAAAATGTATAGCAAAATTATCTTATAGAAAAGGTTATAGTAAGGAGGAAATTTTTCTTACTATAAGGACCTTAGAAGAAAAGACTTGGATTGTGACTAACGAGAGACGTACAAAACTAGAGATACTTACTAATGAAAAACTCGAAAAAATATTAAACTTCATTAAAAATAATCCGGGAATCCACGCTAGAAATGATAAAATTGAGAAAGAATTAAACATCACCAGAACCCCTTTTCTTAAACACGTAATGACTCTCGAAAGATTCAACCTTATAAGGTCTAAGAAAATTGGAAAATCTCTTCATTATTTTTTATCTGATGTACCAGAAGATTACGACAAGTTTAAAATAATCTTTTTAAATCCCTTGATCCCTAAACTATTAGAAGAAATTTTCAAGGATGAATCAGTAACAGTTTCAAAAATAGGAGAAAATCTCGATATGTATTCAGGGACAATCTTATATCATATAAACAAACTAAAAGATCTAAATCTAGTAAAATCTGCTAAAAATCAATCTGGCAAAAAGATTTTTCTCGTAAATATAGAATTATTAAAGAAATATAATGATTTTTTTAAAGAACCAGATTTTAGTAGACTTCTACAAGGACTTTAGTCATTGATGTAGGCATACTTACTTTTTTGTAAATAAATTTATCCTAAAAAAATTAAAGAAAGAATTAAGGTAATATATTCATAGAGTCATTTTATCTCAGTTTTGTTCCGCAATAGGTACAAAATCCTCCAGATACTTCTTTACCACATTTAGGACAGTGTTCCACTTTCGGAGCTGCACTTTCTGGGAGCTTGTATTCTTGAATTTTTCTCAATTCAGTTCCACAAGAGGTACAAAATTCTCCAGATACTTCTTTACCACAATTATGACAATAAGTCACCTTTTGAACTGTTCTTACTGGAGTTATACGTCTAGAAACTTTAGACTCTTGAAAACTTACCTGTTTAGATCCTTGAATGCTTCCCTGTCTCGTAAACGAAAAGGCCACACTAAAGAAGATCATAGTAAGTAAACTCCCTATAATCGCACCATAAAAACCTGCATCAGGATTCCAGGAAGTATATATATCTAAATCACCAGCAGCAATTATAATACCCATTACTGTCATGAGAAATACAATAATAGAAAAAAGGTCGCCAAGGAGAATAGTTGATTTGTTAAGGAATCTGGGATTGTAAATTCCAACAATACTAATGAAGGTACAAATAAGTAAAAAGAGTGCTGCCATAGTTATTATTGGACCATAAACATCTGAATCAATATTTATCCAACCATAAACACCAGGGTAATTATACCATACTAGAAAATCAGTCACAAATAAAAGTATCGACCCTGCTAAGCTAAAAACAAAAGCTAAAAGATAAACGATCCTAAGTCGATTTTCTTTTAATTTATCTCCTATATCCTCCATACTTGTTTCCCCAAAATTGTATCATACTATTGTTATATAATTATAATATAATTACAAGAGTGAATATAAAGTTTAACTTTAGATAACAGAATTTTTTTATTAATTTAACATCTGTTTTTTAACAATGAAATAATAACCTTTACAGCTTCTAAATTTAGTTTAACTGAATATAAATTATTAATAAAAACTAGTGTTAAAAATCATAATTGTCTAAAATCGATTAATATTATAATATATCCGATTTGATTTTTGGTAGTGAATTGAAAAGAAGTTTAAGTGAATTATTAATTCCATTCTCCATATCTGGATGGATTTCTTTGGAATGAAGTAAATCATATTTTAAATGCCCAGGCAAATCTGTTACAGAAAGGATCGAAGCAGTTTTCAAATTATATAGTTTACCTAATAAGAATAAAATTGAAGATTCCATATCAATACCCTGAATGTTAATTGATTGCAATGCCCTAACAAAATCCAAGCTTTCACAGAAAAGAGCATCAGTGGTCCATAAATCCCCTGATATTATCTTATGTGGGAAAAGAGTATCTCCTGAATTTAAAAATACTTCATTTAAATTTATATTTGGACGTGAAATGAAAATTGTTTGATTCCCAGTTAGAAGATTTTGAAATTTCGTAAATGGATTTGGTACCGCATCTAAATCATTAGCTAATGACGGGTTTTCTCTTATGTATTGGGGGCTTGTACCCTCATCGCAAAATGCTAACTTTGGTATTAAGATATTACCAATACCTACTTTCATATTGGGCGTTTCAACACCCCCACATGTATCTACCCTTATTATTAGTTTTGTCTTACATCTCCTCAAACATTCAACTGTTATCGCACAGTTAGGAGCCCCTATTAAAGAGCGGATAACACTAACCCTAACATTATTTATTTCTCCGTTATATACTCTTCCATAGTTACGCTTATTTTGTAATTTTTGTAAGATTTTTTTCATCACAATTTTGATAGCAGGGAGAATTACAATCTCA
>JAHLWJ010000213.1 GCA_019057975.1 Promethearchaeota archaeon
GCTCCCACATCAAAATCCACAAATGGCCTTTTAATTTTAGTGTTTACTAAGACAATGATATAAGCAGTGGGTTCTCTTCCATTTTCAGGAGTTCTTTGTTCTTTAGGGAGGGATCCTGCCCAACTTACTAATGGGAATAATTTTTTTCTCATTTCAGCATTTTCAACAACAATAAACTCAAGTGCTTGGACATTCCTTGCCATAGGAGCAACACGAGCAAAATCTACTAATTTTTTTAATATATCTAAAGAAATTGGCTCTTGTTTAAATCTCCTAATTGTTCTCCTTTTATATACAATTTCTTCTAAATCCATTTTTTTTCAATTTTTAGTTATTATTTTGATTTAAATAAAGTCTCTGCTACTTTATAAAAACTTTGTTCTATATTTTTACCCGTTAATGCCGATGTTTCAATATATTCAAGGTTTAGAGTCTTGGCTATCTTTATTACTTCTTCAATAGGGATTTTTCGCTCATCTAGTAGATCTTCTTTATTTCCAAAAATTAGTCCAATTAAATCTTTTTCATATTTTTTTATATCATTATACCAATTAGAAACACTTTCAAATGATTTATGATTAGTGAGATCAAATATTAGAATCACCGCATCAGTCCCTTTATAGAAATGACGCCGCATTATTTCCCACTTGCTTTGCCCCGTGATATCCCAAAGAATCAGATTAACATGTTTATCTCCTAATTTCATAAGTCTTTCAGAGATGCTTACTCCTAGGGTAGGGATGTAAGTACGCATAAAAGCATTATCAGTGAGTCGCAAAATAGTACTTGTTTTTCCTACTCCGGGATCACCACATACAACGATTTTGAAATTATACTCTAGTAATTCGTCTTTAATTTTTTCTTCTGGAAAAGCTTCCAATTCGGAAGTTGTTTTTTCTTTTTGGTATAAATCATTTAAAATTTCTGCTAATTTTAGACGGAAATTATCTATTTCAACAAAGATCTCATCACTCTTTGCTTCTCCATTTTCTAATTCAATAAGCTTCTTAGCACTTTCAGAAAATACGGATTCAAGATAATCCATATACCTATAAAAAATAAGATCATCAGCCTCATTAAACAATAGAGCAATTGATGATAATGCAACACCCCCTCGTCGAGAATTATCTTCTCTCTCAATATATTTGATAATTCCTTTTAATTTAAACGCAGGGAAGGGCATAATTACTAATGAATTAGGAACAATTCCTTGATCTGTAGTAAGCATGGTAATGGTCTTAATACTTACTCCCATTCGAATCTGTTCTGGTAAATCAAGTGGAATCCATAAAAGAGGATTAGGACCAAGGGTTTCGTCAAGCGAAGTATATACGATTGCTTTGATAATCTCTTCAGACATAGTTAAGGTACGTATTATTATAACAAAATAGTTTTTTCGTAATTAAATGAGTTCATCTTATAGAATATAAATAATAGAATATAGAATATTATTTATCTTTATTTTAGTCTAATCACATTTTTATATTGATCGTGAAACAAGTCTTTCACGAAGAATTCAAAGTTAATCACATTCGCGATTCGTAAAGTAGTTTCGCGAGAGTTGTGAACGCATAATCTACATTTTCTCCTGAAAGGGCAGATGTTTCAAGATACTCTAAATTGAGCTTTTGGGCTAGTTTTTGAGCTCTCTCACGAGTTATTTTCTTATCATTCTCTAAATCTTTTTTATTGCCAATGACATAACCGAAAATATCTTCATCACGCATTTCAATCTGTTTCTTTATGTCTGAATACCAAACAGGGATATTGCTAAAAGTTTCAGGATTGGTTAAGTCAAAAACTAGAAATATAGCATCAGAACCTTGATAAAACTGTTTTCTCATAAGTTTAAATTTTTCTTGACCCCCTACATCCCATAAAACAAGTTGAATAATCGTAGAATCTTCAGTTTTAAAAATTTTGTTAGACACGTGGACTCCTAGAGTGCTTACGTATGATCTTCTGAAGGCATTATTAGTATACCTTAAAATTAAGCTTGTTTTTCCAACTGTAGGATTACCTAAAACTATAATCTTAAATTGATAATCAATTAAGCTTCGATCTGTGAATTGCTCTGTTAATGCCTCGACTTTGGACTCTTTTAGTTCTTGTATTCTAAATGTTTCTAGAAGTTCTGTTATTGCATTTTCGAGATTTATTAATTCATTAACAAATTTATCTTCACTTGCATTAGATTTTTCTAAGAAAGCAATATTTTGAGCAATATCATCAAAAGGGTTTGAAAATTCCTTCATATACTTATAGAAAATTACATCATCCATTTCTTGAAATAATAAAACTATATTAGATTGACCAATTCCGCCTCGTTTATCAGGATCTTCCCATTGAATATATTTAATCAAACCTTTTAGTTGTAAGGATGGAAATGGTAAAATTACCAAGGAATCGGGTATAAGACCTCGCTCACCTGTAAGAACAGCAAAAGTTTTAACACTAATATGCAGTAAATTTAGTTGAGAAAAATCTTTAGGAGAATATGCTTTCGGATTAGGGCCGAGTTCTTCATCCAAATTACTATAAATAATAGCTTTTATTATTTGTCTTTCCATGATAGTTGTAGAATGATATTAATACTCAATTGTTAAATATTTGGATCTAACTAATAATAAAATTTATTACTATAAATAATAATCGATAAGAAAAAAAAAATTAAATTAATCTTTTAATCCTAAATACATCAACCAAAATGAGCTAAGGTAACCTATCCTTACTAAAATTACAAGAAATCCAGGAGCCGTTAACCCTTCTAATAATCCAAATATGCAAAAGAATAAAGAACCTACCGATAAGGACAAGAAATTTTTTCGAATTACCCCTGAAGATTTCAAACCTTTATATAGAAATCCTAATCCAAGAAAGATTAACACAAGCAATAACAAGACTCCCATCAACATTCCTGCTGGAGTAAGTAGATTAACATTATAATCAATTAAATTTTCATTTGGAACTAGAGGTGGTTCGGGGATAAAATTAAAAGAACTTAGAGGATACCTGAAGATTATAATTTCAAAGAAGATTGAGATAACCAGAACTATGCTAAGAATATGTAGTTTTATTTTTGGGATTAAAAGTTTTGCTCCAATATACATTGCGGTAATCATAGCAGGTGCAAACCAGATATATGATAATATGGCAACCATTCCATTGTTTTTCATATTCTCCTTTAGAAAAAGGACAAATAAGAAATCTAAAAACACACCTAAAAACATTAATCCTGCAAGCATATTTGCTAAACCTAAATATAAAAGTAATTTAGCACCTGTTTTTCGTGATTTGTAGATGAAGAATAGGCCAAATATAATACCTAGAAGAACCACCCCTGATGCGGTAATTCCATCAATCCATCCATTTATATCTTCTATTGCCAAAAGTAGAGTTCACCAAATTAAATAAAATAATTTACTGGAAAAAGATATAATCTTAACTTATTATATGACCGTTCGGTTTAATAAATAATTAGTTCAAAAATAAGGGGAGAGAGGATCTTCTAAAAAACTCTTTTAGTCTTTGATATTCTCTAAAATGGAGATGATACGGTAAACCGTAGTTCGTGTAGCGAACGGAATGTTGGCATCCTGTGCAAGATCATCAACCATATACATTACATTACTAGAAATCACACCGGGAGACTCATCTTCTTTATGTAATTCATCAACACTCCTTTGGGCCACCCGCTTTATGTTTCGGGGCACACTTCGGTCCCCTAACATTCCATTTAAAAGGCTTTCAACGGTTTCAAAAGCATTCTTAACTTCATCACTAAATTCCTTAGTCATAGTCAGAAATCTCCAAAAATAGTGTATTTAGTTAATGAGAAATTTAAATTGTGAAATATTTTTTAAAATATAATTTTTTTGATTTTAAGCTGTTTTCAATAAATGCCAAATTCACGGATTTCACGTTTCATTGAAGTAATTTTTTCTTTAAATCCTCTAATTTCACCATTATATTTCTCATAATACTTATCGAAATTGTCAACCTTACCTTGATCTATTTCTTCTATAAATTCATATGAAAAATTTTGAATAGTGTCAAAAATCTGGTTGAATCGGTCTGTAGATTCCATTAATTTTGGATTTACTTTTTTACCTTGCTTTCTAACCATGTTTCGAAGTTTTCCTCTAGGTATTCTAATCTTCTCTATTAATTGATCGCATTCGCTCAAAAAATAGTAAGATTTAGTTTTATCTTCTTCACTAAGTTTTGCTTCTATTATTTCTGTTCTATAGCAATTTATACGACCTCGAGCAAATGTATCAAAATTAAGAGAAATTGAATCAATGCCTTCCCTTACCAAGAATCGAAGGAAGTCGGGGTCATCACTTGGAGCTTGGCCGCATATCCCTACTTTTCTCCCGAATTCATGAGCTGTTTTAATTAGATGACTAACTGATCTTCTTATTGCTTCACTGTTAGTATTGTAATTGTAATTATTCATTAAAGGAATCATTTTTTCATTATCTCGACCAACCCCGTAAGTCAATTGTGTGAGATCATTGCTTCCTATAGAAAAACCGTCAAAGACCTCGCTAAAAATATCAGCACAAATTATATTTGATGGAATTTCTGCCATAACATAAACTTTTAGATCGTCTTGACCTCGAATTAATCCTTCACTTTCCATAATTTCCATAATCTTTTTCGCCTCTTCTGGACTTCTGCAGAACGGAAGCATAGGTATAATATTTGTTAAACCCCAATCTCGAGCCTTTTTAATTGCTCGTAATTCCAACATGAATGCTTGCTGAAATTCATCATGAACATATCGTGAACATCCCCTAAAGCCTAGCATGGGATTATTTTCTTCTCCTTCATAGATCCAACCACCAATAAGATTCGCATATTCGTTAGTTTTGAAATCTGACAATCTTACGACACATTCAGCAATACTACCATCCGGTAATATTTTCCATACGCCTGCTGCGATGGTTGCTATCCCTTCAGCTAGTTTATCCACGTAAAACTCTTCTTTATCGTCATAACCAACTGTTAACTCCCTTATCTTACCTAAGGTCTCTTTCAATTTTACTATTTCTTGGTTAAAAGGATCTTTATGATATAAATCACTTTTTTTTATATTTTCAATCTTTTTTCTTTGATCGATTAATATTTCGCGTCGCATAATTAGCGCATTGAAGTCAATTAATGCGTTTGGGTGAATTTGGATTTCATCATTTATTATAAATTCTAACCTTGCTAAACCAGTGCCATCTGGGTGTTTCCCAGAAGAAAGTGCTCCTTTTGGAATTCCTAAATTTACTAATACTTTTGTCTTTGTACTGGGAAGTTTGGCAAATTCGATTGTATCAAAATCATATTCTACATCTTCCTTCCATATTCTTGACTCACCCTCACTGCAATCAATGGTGACATATTCCATTCCTTCGCGTTGTTGTTCTTTCATTATCTGCACTATATTATCAGCACCAACAATAGAAGCTATATTTAATTCTCTTGAAACGATCGCGGCGTGGCAAGTGGGACCACCGCGCTCCGTAATGACACCTCCTAAGCTCTGCATATAAGATGTCCAATCTGGGTTAGTCTCTTCAGTGATTAGTATATCTCCTTCCTTTAGGAGGTAAGCATTATTGATCGATTCTATTATTTTCACTTTTCCAAATCCAATTCTTCGTCCAATAGCGATACCTGAGTTCTCAATTAAAAGCCCATTTTCAATTAGTTCTTGAGGATCTTCTAGAAGATAAAAAATTTCTTCGACATCTCCTTTTATGCTATGGACGGTTTCAGGACGAGCTTGAACAATATAAACTTTTCCATTGTTACCAACAGCCCATTCAATATCCATCCTTTTACCATAATGCTTTCTGATCTTTTGGGCATAATCTGCTAAGATTAAAACTTCTTCCTCTGTTAAACAAAACTGCATCTGCTTTTCTTCTGAGATAGGGACAACTCCAGTACCAATTTTGTCAGTACCTTCAGAAAAAATCATCATCTTCTCTTTTTTAACAAGTTCCCGACTGATAATTCTGAGACTTTTGGGATCATGTTTGAACACGATGAATTCATCCCCTTTTTCAACACCTTGTACAATTAATTCACCTAAACCCCACGTTCCTCTAATAACAACAACGTTTGGATTACCTGAATCTGGGTCTTCCGTAAACATAACACCAGATGCTCTGACACCTCCCAATCCACCAGCCATCTCTTGTATTCCTACAGATAATTTCACTGAAAAATGATCGAAGCCTGTCCGTTCACGATACATTGTTGCCCTTGTAGTAAATACAGATGACATATCCTTTAAAATATATTCTAAGATTTCCTTTTCACCAGAGATATTTAAATGTGTATCCTGTTGTCCTGCAAATGATGCATCAGGCAAATCTTCAGCTGTAGCAGAACTCCTCACAGCGAATGTAGATTCTTCCCCAATTTTTTCAATTAATTTGGCATAAGCATTTAAGATCTCATCTGCTAATGAATCAGGAATTTTTGATTGCTCGATAATATACCTAATATTAGCACAGATTTTATCAACTTTCTCTACGGCTTTAATATCTTCTGATTTTAATTCATTAGATATTTTTTTAATGTCTCTTGCTATAAATTCTCGAAGCGATACTTCTTTTTCTTTAATAGTGAAAAAATTAGTATCTAGAACATAATCAAAAGCTTTCGAAGTTACAGCAAAGCCAAGTGGGACAGAGATCCCAAAACTTAATAACTCTCCTAGGGATGCGTTTTTACCTCCTACAAGAGCCACATCGCCGACCCTTAAATCTTCAAAGAACTTGATATATCTATAATCACTCATTTTAAAAAGAAACCCTTAAGCTATCGTAATAATGAGACCTTCTCTAAATAAAAATTATTATTATTCTAATTATAAAATAAACGTTAATAAAAAAAGTAACGTCAAAAATTAATTATTTTAACTCTTTGAAAAAGATGTCAAAATCTGAAGCAGTATAAAGGCAAAAAATGACCTCTTCAATTTGAGTATTACCACTTAAATATTCTTTCGCTGTAGAAATCATGATTTTTGAACATCTATCGATGGGATAACCAAAAATGCCTGTAGATATTGCAGGAAATGCTATTGTTTTTAATTTATTATCATCCATTAATTTTAGACTATTCAAGGTTGCATTATTTAATTTTTCATCCTCCTTTCCTTCTCCCATTCTAGGTCCTACTGCATGAATTACATGTTTAGCTTTTAAATTTCCTCCCGTAGTGATAACGGCACCGCCTACAAAAGTACCACCAATTTTATTACATTCTTCTTGAATAGTGGGGCCACCTTTCTTCCTAATTGCTCCTGCAACACCTCCTCCTAAGATAAGTTGAGCATTTGCCGCATTGACAATTGCATCTGTTTCCGATTCTGTTATATCCCCTTGGACAAGTTTAATTATAGAATTTTTTACATGAATTTCTTTCATAAAATTATACATTAGTTATTATTTTCAAATATAATATAAGTAGATAGGCTTCTTAAAAATTTTATAGAAAGAAATAAAAAAATTTATTGTTCATGATCATGGTTATGATCATGGTTTTGCTCTTG
>JAHLWJ010000214.1 GCA_019057975.1 Promethearchaeota archaeon
TATTTTTATCTACTGATTTATCAACAATTTTATCTAATTCCGACTTTTTTTCTAAAGATTTGTCAATTAAATCCTCAGATTCTAGCTTTTGGGATATTTCCTCCGATTTTAATTTATCAGGAGTTGGTTTTTGTTCTAAAGAAGTTTCTTTTGCTGGATGACGTTTCAATCTAAAAAGCTTACTTAAATTCTTGCTATAGAGTGATTTAAAGGCGGCTTCTCGCCCGATAATATGCACACTAGGAGCTGACTTACGTTTCAGACTTTTTCTATATTTTCTAACTTTTCGTACTTGTCTAGGATATTTTAAGTAAGTTTGATAAGCATATAGATAACTAGCTAAACCAATTGCTATTATAACAGATAGAATGAATAAAGTTTGAAATACTATCGCAGCACCTTGTGATTCTCCTACTGCTACGATTGTTAACTCATAATCTTGAATTTCATAGTCATCACCAGCAAAAGCAGAGATTTTGATAGTAAAAGCACCTTCTGGAACATTTTCAATAGTTCCCTCATATATACCATCATTATCAGGATCTGTAAGAATTCCATCTCCTTTCTCCCAAACATAAGTAACAGTAGCACCTTTTAATAATTCTTCAATATCAGTATTATTCAAATTTATTCTTAGATTAACATCATTTCCTGCTTCTATTTCTATTCTATTTGATCCAGATATAGTTGAAATCTCAATATTAAATTTTCTAACATAGAGCCTTATTATTGAATATTTTGTTTGATAAATTGACTGTTGAGCTTCGATTGTTAAATAATTTAACCCAATTCTTAATCTATCAGATGTATTAATAATAGTAGTATAATGCTTGAAAATTAAACTTTCATTTAGATCTTTTGTTATTCCTTCGGATAATAATCTTACACTAGCATTAGGAATATAAGTACCCATTGAATCACAATATTTTACCGTGATATTTAATTCTTCATCAAGTTTGAGTTCAATCTCCGGCTCAAGAGTCATATTTTCATTATTTAAGAATACATGAAGATCTTGTGAGATGAATTTATTAATATTTATTATTGGATATATTTTCTGTACTTCATAATCTTCCGCGTAGGCTATAATGGTTAGGAAATTGGCACCTAAATCAGATATTTCTGTATCTATGATAATAGAATATTGTTCTAATGTTTCATTTTCAGTCAAAGTTCCAGTAAAATTACCTGATAGTAAAACAGTGGCGTTAGGAATATGCGCACCAGTTTTATTTAGATATTTTATAGTTATATTTAACTGTTCCCCTATAAATAATTCAAGATTAGTATCTAAAGTTCTATTTTCATTATTCAAAAAAAGCTGAAAATCAGATTCTTGAGGAGGAAAAATTATAGTATAAGTTATATTGAGCTCAACATCATCTATGGAGATAGTAATATTGCGATCTAGTTTGAATTCATCTGCAAGAAAAAGTTGAATTGAGACATTAACATCATCAATTATCAAAGGTGTAACATCAAATCCATCTATTTTTCCTACCTGAAATGATTCATTAGCAGTACTCAGTTTAACTGTTTCGGTATGTGGATTATTATTAATCAGAATTTTTAATTCAGAATTAGGGGCTGATTCAGTCCAATTTTGATCAATTTTATATTTGAAATTAAGTATTGCTTCATTAATAACTACTGTTTCGTTACTAATATCACTTATTTTGTCTGCATCTTGATTCCAAGATACAGATGTAAATTGATCTACTCTCTTCTCATAATTAAATGTGAGATTACAGCTTTTAATCCGTAATGAAATCCATTCATCACGATCAAATTGATAATTGTCTATACATTGGATTCTTATACCAAGGGTTATTTTAAAATGAAGATTATCACGCTCAAAAAGAGAAGTTAAATAGAAAATTAAAGCTTCTTCAACAATAGGATTCATTAATGTATCTGGTATACTAGCAATCTCTGGACTAACCAAATCCTGTCCCAAATCTACAGTCTGGTACCAAGCTATTTCATATACCTCATTGTCTTCTAAATCTGATATTAATACATAAAACCTCGCTTTATCATAATCTCTACTATAATCTCCCGACAGAGTTAAACTATCATTTTTACTCTCTACTCCATAATAAGCATCACCACTACCAGACTCCGTTGTAACTGACGCATTGAATTCTGCTGAAACTGAAGCTGATGTAATTATATAATCTGACATATTAACAGTCATTGTAATATTATTTTCCCAATGTACACTTGGAGATTGTACTGGATCAGTTGGATCTATCCACGTATGACTAACTTCGCAACCATGCTCGTCAATTTCTTGAAAGTCAGGTGGAGCAGGGAAAGCAGGATTTGTAACATTTATCCAACCTAGAGAAGACGTAGAATTTGGTGTGCCTAAAATATCTGTGAAAGTTCCTTGATCTCCTATAACACTCATATTAGCATGTCCTACACCTAATGTTGCATTTACATCATTATTATCTCCTAAATCACCATAAGATGCAAACCAAACAGGATCTGTCAGCTTATCAAAAGATGTATCATTTAACCATTGTTTTGTATAAATTTTTTGTCCTGAGATACCAAGATCACCTTGGTAATCATCTTTTCGGGAATTAAATAAATTTTTCGAATTTTGGTTGAAATAATGACTAACTATTAAAAAATTCAATAGTAAAACAGTAATTATTAAAATTGACATAAATTGCCGGTTTTTTTTTAGTTTTAGAACTCCAAACCTTAATTTTCTTAACTTTATCAAATTTCGTTTATTATATGATTTTTGGTTATTGAGGTCTTTATCACTAATTTTTGTATTTGAGTTAATTTTATTTTTAGATCCTGTATTTATTTTAGGTTTTTCTGTCTTTTTTTCAGGTGTTCCATGTTCTTCAGATTTTTTAATTGTAGGCTTACCTGTTATAAATTTTGATGAATTTTTTAATTCTTTTTTATATTCAGAGCTAAAAGCTTTTTCACGGTCTTTTATACCCACATTAGGTGCTTTTTTTTTATTCAGTGTTTTTCTATATTTACGAACTTTTCTGACTTGTCTTGGATATTTTAATATTTTTTGATAGACATAAAGATAACCCCCTATTACTCCAGAAGCTATAATACCTATTATTAATAATATTTGAAAAAGAAGCACATTTTGTTTTGGTCTAAAAGCATTAATTATCATCTCATAACTTTCAAAACTATAAATATCGCTCCCAAAAGCGCTAATATTAACTGAATGTGTACCAACAGGCACATTTTCGAATATTTCCTCATATATTCCATCATTATCATCGTCTGTTAAAATACCATCTCCATATTCCCACGTGTAAGTAATAATTGCTCCTTTAATGATTTTATTAAAATCTGTATCATTAATGAATACACTAATAGTAGCACTTTGTCCTGGCCTAATATTTATATTATTGGATCCAGATGTGGGTGTAATCTGGGTATTAATTTTTCTTACCGTAATCTTTGGATTTATACTTTTTTCTTGATGCCTATCTTTTTGAGCATTGATTAATAAATTATTAAGACCTAAACTAAATTTTAATGTTGTATTAAGTATTACTGAATATTGTTCAAATTCTGAATTTTCAATTAAATCTTCAAATATACCTTCGCCAACTAATTGAACTGTTGCGCCTGGAATATGATCTCCTGTAGTATCTTTATATTTTACTGTTATATTTAATAACTTATTAAGAGGAACGTCTAAAAAAGGAAAAGATGTCTTTTCTTCACCATCTAAAAATATCTGTATATTCTCTGTATTTATTTTAGAAACAATTAATAAACCACTACGTTTTTGAGCTTCATAATTTATTCTATGTGCTACCATATTAAAGTATATTTCTCCTATAGGTAAATCTTCAGTATTGAGGATGATTGTATATTGTCCTAAGAGTTCATTCTCTTGTAGGGAAGCTGTGAGATTTCCAGTTAATCGTACAACTGCTTGAGGAATATGAGAACCATTATAAGGGTATTTTATAGTGATATTTAAATCTGTTTTAGCTGATATTTGGAATATTGGATTATCTGTTTTATTAACACCATTGAAAAACACTTCAATATCTGTTTGATAATCCGGAAATTCAACTGTATAAGTAATATTAAGATATACATCATCTATTGATATAACCTTCTTGCTACCTAAATGAAATTCATCTGCTAGATAAACTTGAATTGAAAGATTAATTTTAACATCATAAGAAATTATGTCAAAAACATCAAAACCTCCTAGTTTATTAGCTAATTGAAAACTTGAATTAGCGCTACTAAGTTTAATTGTTTCAGTAAGCTTATTATTATTAATATAAATTCTAAATTCTGAATTTGGGGATAATTCTGTCCAATCCTCATTAATTTTATATTTAAAATTCAGTTTCGCTTCATTAATAGTAACAATTGTATCGTTAGTAATTTGAGTTATTTTATCTCCATCTTGACCCCATGATATAGAACTAAATTGATCTATTTTTTTCTCGTATGTAAATGATAAATCACATGATTTAATAAACAGTGAATCCCAACTATCTTGGTCACTCCACCAATTGTCTTCGCACCATATTCTGATTCCTAAAGTAATAGTAAAGTTTTGATAATCACTCGATAAAATAGATGTTAGATAAAAGATTAAATCTTCTTCTGAAACTGTTGTCATTAATGTATCTGGCATGGTATCCTTAGCACCAGCTCCTGCATCTTTACCTAAATCAACGGTTTGATTATAAGCAGCTTCATAAATTTTGGTTTTTGACAAATCTGATAATAAAACATAAAATCTAACATAATCCCATGTATAATTTTGAGTATTTCCATTATCAGTAGCATCTCCTGGAACTTCGACTCCCGCATCAGTCCCAGTTCCTATAGAAGCTGAAACTGTTGCATTGATAACTGCTGAAAGAGAAGCAGAGGTTATTATATAATCTGACATATTTACTGGCATTGTAACATTATTTTCCCAATGTACACTAGGAGATTGATCACCTTGTTCATACCAATAATGATCAACATAACACCCTTCACTATCAATATAGTAATTATCTGGATAAGCGGGAAATTCAGGATTATGAACTTCTGTCCATTCAGTATTAAGAGGTGTTCCTGAGATATCTGAAAAAGTTTTTGATTCCCCTAGAACTTCATAATTTACTTGACCCGCGCCAGAAGTAGCATTTATATCTGATTGATCACCTTCTAAATTTGAATACCATGTTGGTTCTATCGGGTCATCAAAAGTAGGATTTTTATACCATATCGCAGTAAGAGTTTCTGTAGCCGCTAATTGAGGATTTTTAAATTCGATAAATTCAGATCCTTCATTTTTATTATTTAAGGATGAATTAACATTCTGATTAAAATTTATAGAAAATAAGAATATAGATGATACTAAGATTGCAAAAATAATACTAACAACTGAAATATTCTTCCTTCTAATTTTTGTTAGAGTCATAATTAGGAAAACACTGGTTGTTTAATTAAATAAATATGTTTAAGGTAATATACCAAATTATTTAATAAATAATTTGCCACTTGATCTTTAAATAAATTCGAATTATATTGTTATTTGAAATTCATTAGGAAATCATACTATATAAATTAACGGGTGTGTAACTCGAGATGTATGTAAGACATCAAAGGATTTTGAACCTTTATAAATTTCACTTAAAGAATTTGTTCCTATAAACAGATTTAATTAAGAACTAATAATCAAAACAATCACAAAGAAAGCAATTATTCTAATATTACTTTTAGTTTTGATTTAAGGAATATCATCTATTATATGGAACTTTTAATGTCTAAACTAATTTGATTTGAATAATTGAATTAAATAATATTGATAGAGCTAAAATTGGATCAATAAGTATATTAAATCAATACAGGCTCTTTGAAGGGAAATTTCATAACGCTATAATTTTAGTTTTCCTGAAACGCGATTATTAAAAGAGGTAAATTAAAATAAAAGAAGTTATTTAAATAGGTTTTGTATTTTCATCTAATGATTTATCAACAATTTTATCTAATTCCAACTTTTTTTCTAACGATGTATTGATCAATTGATCAGAATCAATTTTTGTTTCTACAGCGAGTTCTGGTTTTTTTTTAAACTTCTCTATAACTTTGGTTACTTTTGTTCCACCAGCCTTAAGTCTAAGAGATTTTGATGTACCACTTAATTCTTTATTATAAGATTTTTTAAAAGCTATCTCTCTAGGCATTATTGGTACATCTGGTGCAGAACTTTTATAAAGTGTTCTCTTGAATTTTCTCACTTTTCTAACGGGTCTAGGATATTTAAAAAATTTTTGATATGCAATTAAATAACCACCTAAACATACTGTAGCTGCGCTTACTGCGATCAAAAGTGCCGTGGACACCCACGGCTCAGAAAATATATCCGCAAATGTTTCTTTATAAGAAATATATAAGTATACATCCGTTATAGAGATAGTGATATCTTGTTCTAAACCAAAATCTTCAGCTAAAAACACTTGGATTGTTAAATTAAAACTTTCATATGGCAAAATTTTCGAAACAATATCAAAACCACCAATTCTCGCTTCTTGAAAATCGGGTGAATAAACGTAATCAATTAAGCTTATAGTTTGTTCATATTTCCTATCATTAATATAGACCCTAATTTGGGAATTTTGGGAGGCTTCAGTCCAATTTTGATCGATTTTAAATTTAAAATTAAGATCAGCACCAGTAACCCGAACATTTGAACCATTAATTGCATCTAACTCTTGATTCCAAGATACGGCGGTAAATTGATCTATTTTTTTAACATAAGAAAAAGTCAAATTTAGATTTTTAAAGCGTAGTTCAGTCCAATCATCTAAATCAGTTCCAGAATTATTATCTTCACAATACATATATATACCTATTACAACTGTAAAATTATTGTGACCTGGATCAACAGCTAAAACATTAGTTAAGGCATCGATAATTGCTTGTTTTTCGTAAGCTCCGATATGCCCTTCAATATCATACAATGAAAGGTCTTCATTGCCTAACCAACGGGTTTGATTAAATGCAATCCTATAAGTATTCAATTCATCGATATCTAAAGTAGTAATTTCAACGTAAAATTGAGCGTAGTCAAATTTTTCAAATTGATTTATTATAACTCCTGCTCTGGCGAAATCATCACCTGGAGTGTCAATATACATATCAACACTGGCATTAATTAATGCATCAAATTCTACTGATGTAATTATATAATCTGACATATCAACTGGTAAACTCACATTTGTTCTCCAGTGCATTTCAGGAGTATTTTTAGGCTGACCACCAGGTGGTGGGGATCCTTCCCACCATAAATGACTACACCACGCTCCATCACTATCAATCCCATAATATGGAACATCTGAACGTTGAGGTACAAGAGCTAGCTCAGATTTATTAAAGGCTTCCCAATTTGAAAAAGTTGAGCTATCAAGCAGAACTTCTTTCTCATATGCTTCTCCTATAATTTGAATATTTGCTTGATTTGGACTTGTTGATGTAATTGCAT
Organism: Promethearchaeota archaeon; assembly: GCA_019057975.1. The sequence continues at coordinate 7,505 of JAHLWJ010000214.1, forward strand.
CAGAAATATCTCCGTCAATAGTTGAAAACCATGGAT
>JAHLWJ010000215.1 GCA_019057975.1 Promethearchaeota archaeon
TTCAAAAATAATTATCTTATCGTTAATTGAGGAAAAATGAATTGTATTAATTGCTCAAACGACTCTAAGATTCCTTGCCCCTTTATTGCGATTGTTTTATTAATATAGATTTTTTTAAACGAAGAAAAATCAATTTCATTCAAGAAACCTTCCTCAGATAATTTAGTTAGATTTTCAATATCATATTTATTTAATGAGATTATAATTGGAATAGTATGAGCCTTATTAGAGTGAATGAAAAAATTGTTAAATCAGTACTATTTGCATTAGAAAAAATTAGTAGAACTCTTAGGGAAAATGAATATAGCTATATAATCGAATTGGAAAAGGAGTATATAATTTCGTGCAAATAATATTGCTAGATAAGTAGATTACTGAGTTAATAAGATTGAAGTAGAATAGTTATCAATCCTTTCTTGTATAAATATTGATTTCAAATTGATGTTCTTTAATTTTTATTAGGTTAATATTATAATCTAAATCATTATTATCAATATCTGTAATAAAAAATAGTTTTGTAGAGCTGGTCTGATCAAAAGTTTTTCGAAAAAACTCCACTATGTCTGAATCTGATGAAATAACAAAAATTTTATCCCAGTCGTTAAAAGAAAGGTTAGTTAATTGCATGGCAAAACTTCCAATTTTTGTATCAATATCAGTACTTTTTTCTTTAAAATTTGTGATTATAGTCCAGCCTAAGTGTTTATCTAAATAGTTGTAACCTGCTGGATTTACAGATAAACGATCAATATTTATAAATGCTAATTTTATTATTTCCACTTCAGATCCTTTCTGAGTTGATAAGAAATTCTCTAATTCTTTTAATCTTTGGCTATAAACCTCTCTTTTAAAAAAAGCTGTTTGGTTTGGCACATCAAAAATAGCTAATTGGTATTTAAATATTTCATGTCCTGTTTTGCTCACCCCTTTTTCTTTATCATATAGATTATGTTCAGATAAGAGATGATTAATTATGTATTCACTTAGCTTTTTTGCTGAATTTTCATCTTTTAATTTTAGCTTCTTCGCTATGAAAGTATATGGTATCGCTTCATGTACTTTATAAGGCCGAATTACATCGTCAAAATTTTGAACTAAGGATTCAGGGGTCTCAATTGAGGATATCCTCTCTTTTTCCCTTAATACTATAACATATCGAATGCAATTTAGAATTTGTCTAAGTTGATCATAAGTTAAGTCTTTCAAATAAGGATTTTTTTCGATAAAATCTGTCCAAATAATCTTATCTTTAATCCTCTCAATTGCAGGTTTAAGTATACAATAACTCACAAAAAGTTTTGGACGATTATTTGGTAATTTTAGATTTATATATAAGTCATTATCTATTAAATTTCCATCTAGATTAATTGATGTTAGATTTGTTAGGTTTCCCAACCCTTCTATTTCACATATTTTATTATTTTCTAAGCCCAAGCTCTCAAGGTCTTTTAGCTTTGATAACTCATAAATCTTGTGAATATTATTGTTTGCCAAGTTTAATTCTTTTAGTTTAAATAAGTTATTCAATGCATTGATTTCAGTTATATTATTATTTCCAAGATTTAAAATTTCAAGATCTTTTAATTCAGGTATATATTCTATGCTATCTATTTGACAATCAAATAGAGCTAGTTTTTTCAATTTTGTTAAATTTTTAATTCCAGAAAAGTTATTTCCTATTTTATTGCCAGTAAGTGATAATACTTCTAAATTAACTGGTAAATTATCATTTTTAATGTTTTTAATTTTATTATAACTAAGAGAAAGAGTTGTCAGTTTTTCTAATTTATTCAATCCCTCGACTTTTTTAATAACATTTCTATTTAGATTTAATTTTTTTAAATTAACAAGTGTTTCTAATCCTTCAATTAGTTCAATTTCGTTATTGTTGAGTGCTAAATTCTCTAATTGATATAGGTTATGTAAACCTTGGATTTCTTTAATTTTATTATTACTTAACCAAAGTAATTTTAAATTTTTTAAGAAGTCTAATCCTTCGATTACTTTAATATTATTACCTACTAAATTAAGAACTTCTAAATAAGTTAAATTGTTAAGATTTCTAATCTCAATAATTTTATTAATGCCAATACCTGAAAGTTGAAGAATAATTTTGAAATCATTATACCCAAATACTGATTCTTCAACAAATACTATATTATTATTGGATATAATGTATTCCCCTCTACAGAATTTCACGAAATATTTACCAATTTTTCCAAAATATCTAAAAGAAGGGGGTAGAATATTTTGATCAAATTTAAATTCTTGTAAACTAGATAAATTTTCTAGTCCACAAATTTCTTTAATGGGATTATCTCGAATATCTAATATTTCAAGATTAGTTAGTGTGTCTATACCTTCTATTTTTTTAATATTATTCGTTCCAAGATAAATCTCTTTTAAATTTTTTAATTGTTCTAAACCTTCTATTTTTGTTATTTCATTACTTGATAAAACTAGGCGTTCTAAATTAACAAGAGAATCTAAATCATCTAAATAATTAATCTGATTTTTTGAAAGAATTAGATTTTTTAAATTTATTTGATTTTCAAGACCGCTTATTTTCTTTATATGATTATTATAGAGATCCAATATTTTAAGATTTCTTAAATTTTTTAAGCCTTTTATTTCATATATATTATTATTAGACAAACCTAATTCTTCCAAATTTTCAAGATTCTTTAAACCGAGTATATTTTCAATATTATTGCCATTTAGCTGTAATTTTATAAGAGATCTTAAATTTTCAAGATCATTAATATCTTTAATGTTATTACTTTGGAGATGAAGTCCTTTAATGTTTTTTAGATTCGTAAGATTTTTGATCTCTTTTAAGTTTTGGATTCCTTTGGCATTAAGGTTTAATATTCCGTCCTCTAAGTAATATTTTTCACCTTGGAATTCAACATAATCAAATAGATGCAATTTTTTAACCCTAATATGAATCTTTTTCTTACTTTTATAATAATAAAATCTGGTTTTTATTTTTAATTTTATTTACCTTGTTATTTTATTAATATATTGAATATTTTATTTATTGTATTTTTATAATATCATCTTGTCCTCATTATTGCAATTTAATACAATTAAATGTAATACATAGTTATTTTTTTTTCAATATGATTTTTTTCCTTTATATTTTAATAATATTAAATCATTCCTTTTCATTATTTTATAAAATAAAGCAAAATCCAAAAAGAAAATCTAACTTTTTCCTCAGTATCTATTTTACCCTCGGCAAAATAAAAATTATACAAATTGAATTAAGACTTGTTTTCTTCGGGTTCTTGCTTTTTTAGCGGTTCACAGGATTTTCGATCGGATGGAATGATTATATACTTGTGAATAACAGTAAAAACGACAAGAAGAATTATAAAGGTGATAAGTGCGATTAATATGTAAGACTTTAGTATTAATGAATCGAATTTTTCCAAGTAAAGTCCAATATATATACCAACAAGCAATAATCCAATATAAAGAGGAAAAATATTTCGAACAAATAGACAACGTAAAATGTTTGTTTTTCTTTTTAAAATATCTTTAAAAACATCATCATATTGAGAGCCCATTCTACTATTAACATCAAATAAAAGAATCTCTGAAATCTCTCCATTTTCGACTTGAGTCTTAAGATTAATATTAGCAAATCTATTTTTATAGTTGATGAAATCTTGAATCCATTCTAGTCGAACAATATGGTATCTTTGATATATTTTAAAAAGTGTATCAAGAAACCAAAAAATCGCCAATTCTATTCCTAAAATAAAGGATATAAGCATACCTGGAAGAAGAGCATAAATTCCCCAAAGTATTATCCCTGACCATAAAGTAATGGTCCAGCCTTTTATCCTGAATGATAACTTGTCATATTCTGTTATTTTAAATTGGATTATTTCTAATTCCTTTAATAGGAGATCAATTTGGATGTCTATAAGCTTTTTCTCAGACATTATAATATGTCCTCTAAATGTTACATTTTAAATAAACACTTGTTAATTTATTTCTTACGATTAGAATGAAGCGTTATTGTTTTAAATTGATAAATAAAAATTTGGATTTTTAAATAAATATTTTCCAATAAAAACATCTTTTTATTTCACTTTTTATCAAGATGAGAAAATGGAAAGTTCTAAAATATATTGTGCTTAATATATTTACCACTAAGTCTGTTACATTTCGACCTGTTTTTCGGGCGAAGTGTTCTAATCCCGCAGGAGAATCTAACAAGGTAATATCATAATTTTTAGAAAGCGTATCAATCACGTTCTTTAATACTGAATTTATATAACAGTAGCAACCTTGATTTTAAGTTTTTGTTTAGTCAACTTTCGTATAATGTTACAAAGATAAAAAGGATATTTCGTGTCACATTATCTGGATTTCGTGATACGGTATTTTGGGAGAATATAGCATTATTTGAGAAGTTTAAAAAAGTGATTTTTAACATATTGTTAAGCGAATTCTTTGTAAGGGATCAGCACAAAGGGACGGAAAATCATGGGGAGGAAGAAGAAATTTGGAGAGGAGTCGGATTTTGTAAGCGTTCGCGTTCCAAAGAGCAAGAGAAAGGAGTATAGAAACGCAATTAAGCATTTTGTGGAGAATAAATTTGCAAATGAAACTACATTAATAATAGCATTTCCAAAATCAAGATTAAAAAAGAAGAGTTAAACAGTTTTCGTAAATTTGAGGAATTTATAAATAAGAAGAAGATTAAAGATAAAAAAAAGAGCAAAATATATAAGTTAAGGTATAGTTTGATTATTCTTCCTCCTGTTCTTGACCATCTTGGAGATCTTCATTTGATGGGGGCGTCGGAGTTTGAGTGATTCTGCCTGCAGACTCTACATAATGAGTACCGAATTTTATTATTTCACGGTGAACAGTATTAAGTTTGGTTAGTTGCTGATTTGTCGAATAAGTATTCACTGCATTTAATTTTACTGTGAGATTTCTATGATCTTGGGTGATATCTTGCTTAACTTCAGTACTTGATCGCAATTTAGAAAATCCAGAGTTAAGTACTGCAGTTAACGTACCTATGTTTGCAATTAATGTAGCCACTATGATCGCTATTCCTTGGGTTATTATACCTGAAATAATTGTAGTAACAATACCAAATAAAAGAGCAAGACCCTCCCCCATAAAATCATTCTTCCATTTGACGCTATGACTTTCTTTTGCTAATTGAAAGGAACTATCCAAATAATTTTTTAAATTATTAATCCTAGCTGGAATTGTTTGTGTTATTTTGTACACCTCACTAACTAATTTTATATAAAATATTTTTTGTTTTTTTGCTTACTTTCGTCTTTATTAGCCCTATATCAAGCAAATCCTCGAGTTTTTCTTTGATTTCTCCCTCCGTATATTGCTGTAAGGATGTAAACTGGTCTTGTTCAGCCCCCCATTTCATAATACGTGAAATATTAAAAAACCATCTATTATACACTCGAAAAAAACGTAACAGTAGCCCCGCCAGAGTATCGATGTTCTCCAATTCTTCAAAAAAATTTTGAGTTTGTTCCACATTTAGTTCTTTCTTAACCATAATTACTTTTCACTTTTAATTGATTTCGACTTAAAGAATACCATTATACTAATTAATTGATATTTAAAAACTTATACAATAATGTATGATTTATAAATAAATTCATTTTTTAATCCAAGATAAAGGAGAGAGTAAAGAACGATGAGAACCAAGGAGGATCTTACTTCCTTATAATAAAAAAATATTTCAGATAATTTGATGAAAGATTTAGGTTTCGCAAAATTGTATCATAATGAAGATCCTTTTTACAGTGGATATACTGTTCTTTGGGTAAAGAAAAACCCAAAGTTTGTTGAAAATAAGCCTTTGAGATCTAGCGCTATAATAGATAGTAATATGAAAAACATTCAGGTATTTTTATATTATGCTCAGAATGTTTTAGAGTTAAACAAATTATATCTAGTGAATTGATTTTTAAGGAAAGGAGATACGATAAAACTAGGCGAAATAGCAGATTTATTTGATATACCTGAAAATTTGCTAAAAATTAGATTGAATCATCTCAAAAGAAAGGGATTTGTAATATTTGATAAGAAGTCTAAAGCTTATAAATCTACTCTAACCAAGAAAGCTCTAAACAAGAGAATGGAGGATTTTCCGAAAGCTGATTCAGTTGAGTATTGCAAAAAAAAGAGTCTTTTAGATATTGCAACAGTCATCTCTTATTTTTATAAAAAAAAGACGAAACCTGAAGTCATATTTAATAAACCAGATCCACATAGAGAAGTAGATGTAATCTGGGGGAATTAGGTTTCTGTTAAAAGTAAAAATGATGACGCTCTAAGATTTTTAGATGAAATCCTTAGTAAGAATTAAAAGAAAATATAATTTTATGAGAAACTTAGGCTCGAATCCCTCTTTTTTCCATAGTTTCTTAAAAAAGTGGCATAAAAAGTATCTGCTCGTTATTAGAGAAAATTAAAATTAGAGTTAAAAACTTCAATATTTTTAAAGTCTTCTATGCATAACCTTTAGAATTTTTTTATAAAGATCAATCACCAACTAATTTTTGTCTTATATAAGTATAAACAAATGAAGATAAATACTTTATATAAGTATAAATAATTGGTAATAACCATTTTAGAGAATTAAAAGTGTGTTGTTACTTAGAGATAAAACAATATCTTCCAATTCTCTTTCTGGATAGTTATCGTATTTCAAACTTATGAGTTTCATTCCCAACAACTTTTCTTTCATTTTTTCTGCAACACTCTCCACAGACTCCATGAGTAGCAGAAGGCATCGCTTGAACAGGATTCAAATCTTTTCCGCATTGCTTACGTTTCATTATCTATACCTCTTTCTTTGTTAATTAGCCTATTCTAATTCAAATTGTTTAATTATTTCCTTAATTTCTCGTTGAATTTTGTCTTTATCCTTTCCTGATTCAAATTCAATTTTACCCATAATATTAGCGTCTTTAAACACGTCTCGAATTGATTCTATAGTACTTCTTTCGATCATTTAAATAATTGGTTTTCTCAAACTCTTAGCATAAAAGACATATTCTATCAATTCACTCTCTTCAAAAAATTGATTGGAAATAGCAAAAACGCAGAATTTTGATCGTTCCATTACTTCTTTCCAGCTCAAGTTATCTCCCTCTTTTTCATTAGAGACACCCTAATGATATCGTTTCCTTCAATTCTAATAATCTGTATATTTCTACCTAGAAAAAGTACACCTTTTTTCTCCTCTAATCCATAACTCGATTCTTAATTTTTTAGCATAGATAAAGTCCTATTAACAATTTTCTAAACTCTTTTTTTTATCTAAAAATATTGAAGTATTTAATCCCAGTATTAACCCCACACATAGCCAAAAGTATGATGGACGCGATAATGACGCCAATCATCTTATCTCGATACCGCTGACCTCCCCAAATTAGGAAAAGCATTCCAATTATGAGTCCTAATAAGCCCATAATCGAACCAAGTGCGATTAAATACTCAACTCCTTCTAAAA
>JAHLWJ010000216.1 GCA_019057975.1 Promethearchaeota archaeon
ACATCGTTCACTATTTAATGAAGATAAATTATTTGATATCCTTTTAAAAATTAAGAAAAAACATCCAGAAGGTCAGTTTAGAAATCCTTATTTTCGAATTGCGATAATGCATCATAACATTTACCCTTTTAAAGGGAATTCTATCAAAATATTTGATACAAAAGGGGAAATAGAAAAAAATGAAATTCAGTTTTTAAATAAATTGCATTTTGATTATGAATATGATATTTTTATCCACGGTCATAGACATGAAAATTTTATATTACCGATTGATAATTCATTGATTATCGGAGGAGGGAGCCTTTTAGTAGAACCAAAGAAAAGAATGATGAAATGGGGAGATTTTAATAAGCAAATTCGGAAAAATTCGTTTAACATAATATCACTTAAAAAAAAAAAAGAAAGAGGAAAATTTTACTACCATATAATTCTGGAAGTAAAAGTCTTTCATTTTATGATAAATTATGATACTAACTATTCTGTAGAACATAAAGGTACTGAAAATAGGAATATAATATATCGTAATGAAGTCAATGATTTAGAGACAGATCAAATTATCAATGTGGTTGATAAAATTAAAAGTAACCCAGAAGATTTATCTATTCCATTGAAAATAATTCAATCTGCAAGGAGTTTAGATAGAGCTCAAGATTTTGATTATGATAATCAGTTAACAATCTCTTATAGAAATTTATATGGAAATATAAATAAAAAGGTAATAGCTAAAAATATTTTTAATGCTTACAATTCACTAATTAAAGAAAAAAAGCCTGAAAATGCTAAGATACATTTAATTGAAAATTTACTTCTTCTCTATAATAAAGAAGATGTTTTAAAGGAAGTCAAATTAAGATTAAATTCTGAGATCGCTGAGGATTTGTCAAAACATAAAAAATTGCAAATAATTGAAATACAAAGAGAAAAACCAAAAACATTTGAATCAAGTGGAATTACGAAAAAAAGTTCGATGGGTCGTCATAAGCATTTTATTGCTTCGTCACCTATTAGGAGATTGATGATAGCACAAGGAGGTCCAGTTAATCGATCTGCTGTTGATACTTTAATTGATTGTCTTGAATATCGGGCATCAGAATTAACAAAACAAGCAATAATATTCACTCTTCATGCAAAAAGAAAGAAAATAACAAAGGAAGATATGAAACTTGCAATTAAGTATTTTTAAGCAAATATGCTATACATTGAAACATGTTTATATATCGATACTTATGCCAATTAATATGTTGGGGCAACCACAATGAAACTATTGAAAAAAGTAAAATATTAATGATTTCTGGTTGTGTTGTGACTGATGAAAATGGCGATAATATAAATGTGTCTTCTTAAAAAAGCCAAAGAACTTGAAAAAGCAGGAAAGATAAATAACCCTTTTGAGAAATCTTTAAATCGGAGAAAAACAATTTCATAAAAGGAGAATAGCACTGTGATTAAAGAAAAAAAAAATTACACCAGTTTTTTATTTCAAGAAATCAATTAATATTTGTAATTTTAAATTGTCTATATTAAATCATCTCTCTATTGAATTTATAAGCATAAAAAATTTATTCTTATATTATAATATTAATATAAAGAGTAGCAAAAAAATCAATATGCTAATCATTGAAAATCCTCCATTAGATATTTTTAGAATTGATTTTAAATTTAAAAAACCTAAAGAAATTTCATTTGAAACGATGGCTAAAGTGGAGGAGTTATTAAAGATTTCATTTCCTAATGTTCCAAGCCTTAAAATTATTGAATATCCATTTGATGCTCAAATAGAAATTGAAACACCAATTCTGTTTGGTCCAATTAAATTTCAAAATCAAGATAAAAGTGGTCAAATACAATTATTTTCCAATGGTTTAATATTTATATTTACTAAATATTCTCGTTGGGAAGAAACTAAAAAAGAAATAACTGAACTATTATTTAAAACATGTGAAATCCTAAAAGTTAATTCTATTGAACAATTTCGAATTGAATATATCGATAAATTTCTATTACCTCAAGAAAATTTTAAGTTATCAGATTATTTTACATTGAATATAAACAAGCAAAAAGATTGGGAAATTGATTATAAGGATTTTCATTTGGGGATAAAAATATTATCAAATGAAAGCGACAAATTCATAATTCGGTTAAGGGGATTACCTCCAAAAAATGAGGAACAATTTCTATTTAAATTAGAAATTCTTTATCTTAAAAAGAATTTATTTTTGTTAGATAATAAAGAAGCACTTGTAAATCAATTAGATACAATCCATGATTACATTAAAGGGTATTTTAAAAATATTCTGAGTGCTAAATTGAAAAATATAATAGGAGTTAGGGAAGAATGAGTGTTATCCAAGATGTTATAATAGATAATGATATAGTTAATGAGTTTTCCCAAAGAATCATAGCAGGTTATAGTCAAATTGAAAAATCCCAAAAAATTATAACTACAACAGAACCTATTATTACGAAATATGCATTACTGATAAATGAAGCTATTAACTTTTTTCTTAAGATCTTAGATAAGATTAGAAATAAGATCGTTCATTTATACTACAGTTTTAAGGAAATTCTACCCACTCTATTTGATAGTGTCATTGAAGGTATCTTAAAGTATGTAAACAGAACAAAAAAGCCAATACTTTTGACCTTTGCACAGATTTATGATATTTTTGAGCTATTTGGTTTAGAAGAAATATATCCTGAAACATTTGAAAAGATATCTGCTTGTTTACAGTGGAAAATAATCTCTTCAAATTGGATAGATTTAGAGTTTCTACAAAATTTTAAGGACACTTTACTCTCTAATGTTTCAAAAGATGTCTTAGATGCAATTGAGAATCTTATTAATATAATACTAATGCAAAAACGTGAAAATATAGATAATAAGAAATTTGAAGAAGAACTTTCAATTTTTTTATCAGAATAAACTTTTGTGTTTAGCATGATTTATCTAAAAGATATTCCAAAATCACTAGAACAAGGAGACATTTGCTGTAACCTCCCAAAAATATCTCCAACACAAATTAATTTCTCAATAATTAAGGAATTTTGGATTGAGAATATTAAACAAGCAGAATCTGGAATACCTAAAAAGCCAATAATCTTAGAGATTCAACCTTCATTATCATGTGGAGTAATCTTGACACAATCATGTGATATTCGTCCAGGATCAGCCATTCTATTTGCTGAATTGAGAGAAAGGAAGGAAGAACCCTTCTCCTCTAAACCTAAAGGAAGAATGAATCAAATTACAAAGATTTTACATACTGAAACAAGGTTTCATTATTTTCCAATTGATAATTCTATCGAAATATTTGAAGTACAAAAGGTATTAGATTTCATGACTTTATTTATAATACCATATGACTTTCTTAAAGATAATATCAAAAATTTCTTTATAGCTCGTTTGATTTCAGATGCACAACAAGTTTTACGCGAAAAAATATCAAAATTTTTCACACGTTTGGCTTTTGATGATATTATGTTCTTGACAAATGAAGAAATTGCAAAATATATTAAAAAACATAAATTAAATTCAGAAGAAGTAAAAGAAACTTTATCAAAATTCAATAGAAAGTTCTAGATTTTAAAAAGAAAACTAGATTGTTTTTAGTTATAATCCTATTTATAATTTAGAGGGTGTTTTTGTAAATACTTGAAATAAAAATGCTGCCGTCCAGTAACCCTCTTCATAAAAAATTTTAAAGCACTCAGGGATTCTTATACTATTGCACTTCTAAGGAGTATTTTTCTTTTTTTTTTGAATTTTGTTTTTTGGAGGGTTTCAAGAAGATTTGCTGAAATAGTCATAAAAGAGCTTTAAAATGTTCTAATTTGAAACACCTACTTTTTTAGGAAGGGGCAACACGGGGGAGGGATAATAGAAAATAAGGGATAATAAAAATAATGTATATTATAATTTTTCTGAACTTATATTAGGTTATCTAATTAAACAACAAATATTAGAATTCTACTTCAGATTTTAAATTTAGATGGAATGACAAATAATCACTTATAGATATTTGTAATTTTATCCAATTTTATTAGAACTTCACCTAATCGTGTGGTCAATTTTATCTAATTTAAGGATTATGTATTAAATTTGCATGAATTAGATTATAATTTAGTTTTTGAATGGATTTATCCATTAGTTCTCAATAGAAATTTATTGTTTTATATAGATTGTCAAGCTATTAATTTTTACACCATTAAAATCCAGCTCAATTTAATCAGTAGATAGTTGATTTTCTTAAAGAATATAATCCAGAATTCCAATATCAATGATGTGAATAACGATAATTAACAATAGCTTTAAATAATTTGAAATACATATATATTAATGTTGAAAAAGTTTTTTTAACAAAAAGTCTCCTTACCCATCTTCCAAATGGGCAGAAGGAGACTAAAATAATTGCTTTGAATAAAAGAGAAAGTTTAACTCTAAAACTTATTAAAATTATTTATTCTAATCTGCTGTATAGCATTTTTAGAAGTTTCAAGTGCACCACACCAATATAAAACAATCCCGCTATGAAAATTAAACAGGTTTAAGGGACTCTTTTCTATAATATTAATTGGAGTGTTGAATAGTTCTTTATTTGCTATACATATCAGACTATAATCATCTCCGTTTGAATTATCTGCGTTACCGTGAAGATCAATCCAATTATCGATTTCTCTTCTCTCTTCAATTTTCTCTTTATATGATACAATTCCATTTAGAGTTTCAAAATGTCTACTCTGTGACCATTTTAGTGTTTTTGAATCGCTCATTAAAGTAAAAGGAGGGTTATAATGTTCTTTTCTTAGTTCATATTTCAAGTTAACGACCGCTTCGTGAAGATTTTTAAACTCATGTATGTTAATAGGATCTCTCTTTTGGTGGCCATGAAAGAAACAATTAAAAACTTCATCCACACCAATATCATTTACAGCAAATTCCAATTTTGTATCTGTTCCCCTTAATATAAACTGCTCGATTTGATCCAAAAATCGTTTTATATAACTATAAATGTTAAGATCATGTAAAACTATCCCCTGTCTTCCATTATTTTCCCACTGATCTAGCAACCCTTGGTCGATCTTTAAGATCATTTTAATTAAGGCTACTCTACGGATTTTAATACCAGATTTATAGAAGGGGAGATACTTAATTCCAATTTCACCGTCTTCTAAGTCCCGACTATATCGAAAATCATGAATATATATTTCATCTTCTAAGTCAATTACTTGTCCCCTTTTCTTTAAGAAACTAAATATCCCTTTTCTATTTGATAAATAGTCTTTAATGGCTTCCACAATGATTTCAAACTGTTCTTGATCTAGATTATAACCCATTCCAGTTGACATATATAATGTGTTGCATAAATTATTAATTAAGATTTAAGGTTTGTATGGAGTATGGGAATTTAAATGTATGTTGTTAATGGTTAATAATCCCCCATTATCATGATAATATCCTATAATTATTCTTCCATAACCGTTCGTTAAACTTATAAGTTTCTTAATTAAAATCGTTAAGATAAATAATGAAATTGACTTTTATGGGCATTTAAATTGATAAGAGAAATGTTCTACCAATGTCGAAAATGTGGAAAAAGTATAAATGTGAGTAATTCTTTTTTTTATTATGATTAATCAAAAAAGAGATTATAAAGGTATCAAAGTACCTAGGGAAGTCCACGAAGATCTAAATGAATTGAAAGAAATAATTATTCGAAATGGGTTAAGTTCAATTTCCAACGATTTTCTTAATTATGTTCCAAAAAGATGCCCTAAATGTAATACTGAAATGGATTCAGTTGAAGTAAAACTAGGTTATCATCACTGTCCTGAATGTGAATTTAAATATCCTGAAATAAAACTTGGATTAGGAGGTAGTCTAGCGATTGGAACACTAATAGGCCTTGGAATTGCGGGGATAATATATTTATTAACTCGAAAGGATGAATAATTAGTATTTTTATACTTATTAGAATATATAATTAATCATTCTTTGATGTGATACAATATATCAAGGACTTCAATTTTAAGAACGGCTGATCTTTATAGACCTGAGGATTACTTAGAAATGCTAAACATTTATTAGAATTTATTCAATGAATTATTGGTGATAATAGGGAAAAAATAAGTTACTATAGCATTCATCATCTAAATTTAAACATAGTTGTTGAAAGACATAAAAATAATACGGTCTATGAAATAAATCCTTTAAGAATTTTTTTATAAATTAGTTTTGCATTATTGTACCAAGTTTTATCAATCTTTTCTTCCTTCATTTCCTTAATTATATGGATATAATTTCGAAAATCTCTTATGTGATTTTGAACATATATCCAGCTTTTCTTCTGATTTAATTTATCTTTATTGATTAAAGTTTGAATATAATGATAAAATTTTGCATCTTTATCTTTCACTATTTTACCATTATTCTCAACTGGATCAAGATTATTCATTTTGGAATATCTTATGATTAAAAATTCTAAAATTGCTCCCATACTAATTAAACAATATTTGTAATTTTCAATATACTCAAAATACCTAAGAGAAATCATATTTTCTTCAAAGATATTCTTTTCTTTATCTTTTTCGAAAAAATTCTTTTCATCCAACGCTTCCAATATTTCTTGATTTTTATTTGGATTCGAGAGTATAGAAATTGGATTTTTTAAATTATAATAAATTACGATTGAAGATATTACAAAAATCAAGGATAGAATGTAGAATATGATATACATACCTCGTTTAAACAGTGTTATTTGATAACTAAAACTCACATTTCCATTATTTCCATTAGCATCTATTATTATAAATAATGGATTAATAAATTCGCTAACATTAGTAATTAATATCCCGCTTCTTGAATTAAGAGAACATATTATACAATCTAAGTGAGAAATACTATAACCCTGGTTTTTAGCTTCTACATATCGATCAAACTGATTTGAATTAAATACGTACACAATTATATCATCATCAGCTTCAAATTCAACCCAGATATCAATATGCGAAAAAAAATCAATTCCACTCCATTTAATTTCTCTTTTAAAATAATTAGGAGAAAATAAATAATAATCGAAATCTGCTTCTTGTGCTGTTGAAGTAGGGGGCAGAAATGATAAAAACATCAGAGGCGTACAAATCGTAAATAACATTATTATTATGGGCCATTTAATCGTAGATAATCTTTTTAAATCCTTCTGAAATGTTCTTTTTTTTTTATTACTATTCATTTTTTTTACCCTATAGATAGATTTTTATGATTCTTTAAGATCTATTATCTTTAATGATTTAAATTTATTAAAGAGTATGATAATAAGGTAACAATAAAAATTAAGGAAAAAAAATAGTATCACATCTTTTATATATGGAATTACCTTTTGATTATATTTTTTTTAGAATTCGATTTATATTTAGATATTATCTTTTCTTTTATAGAATTCTCACTAAAATTCCCTTGAAATCAGACTCTGAATTTACCTTTCAGGACATCAATATAATTTCCTAAAGTCAA